>NZ_JBFUIF010000022.1:0-88401 GCF_056402015.1 Allobosea sp. P4_C6 | reverse complement strand
GGCCTGATCCTTCCCACACCCATCGACCATTCCGAGCAGAGTTTCCTGCCGTTCGTCTGGCGACGGCTTCGAAAACTCATTGCCTCCGCAGCGCCTCAGACCGTTTTCAGGACCGAACCCACGACCTCAACCCTGCGGTGAGGGCGCGTCATCCTCGTCCGTAATCGCGAGGTCATGGAGATTGTCCCTCAGGACCACGCTCAAGAGCGAATTATGAACCTCGATGCGACCGTTGTCCGAAATGAACCCCAGTCGCTTGAACTTGTTCATGAAGCGAGCGACCCGCGAGCGCGTCGAGCCTATCATTTCCGCCAGTGTTTCCTGGCTGATCTCGCCAATGATCGGCTGAGGCGCTCCCTCCTTGCCGAAATTGGCAAGAAGCAACAGGAGGCGGGCGAGCCGCCTTTCGCTTGAGTTAAAGAGCTGATCTATCAGATCTGCTTCCATTCGGATGTTGCGGGCAAGAAGGTGGGACGTAAAGGCGCCTGCAGCGGCGCGATTTTCTTGAAAAACACGGACTATCGTGGCTCTTTCAACCCTAACGATACTGCTGTCCGTCAACGCGGCAGCAGTCGCGATCCTCACCTCCTGCCCTGCCAAACAGCCTTCGCCAAAGAAATCGCCGGCCCTGAGGATCGCCACGACAGCCTCTTTTCCATGGGCCGACACGGTTGAGATTCTGATCTCCCCGTCATGTATAAAATAAATCGAATCTGCAGGCTCGCCTTGCGAATAGATCACGGAACCCGACTCTGGATACTGCTCGGCGCCGCCATCATAAGATAAATCGATTAATAATTTTCCGTAAGATTTATTATTATTTTTAATAATCATACGAATTTTCCTGAATGGCATATCACGAGCAATAATATACCACATTACGGCAATAATAATCCTACGCTGCCGCACAACATTTCGATATCACGTTTTCGTCAACGGCGCGCCTTCCATCGAAAATTGTCCGTTCCCTCTATTTCTCTATAAAAAAGACGTAAAAATACACCGGACACAGGCCGAATATTATGGTAGCATCTAGATGCGGCCCTACAGAAGGGCGGGTCTAACTTGGGTCAGGCACGATCAGAGTTCGGCGTCCTCGCGCCTTCGAACCCCGAAGGTGGCGGATCGTCATTGCAAATTCCACCACCTGTACGCTCGTCTCCACCCACCAATCTGCGCAGGAGGGGCGCTGGAGTGACTACGTCTACTGCCGAAGCGTCATCAAAGACCATAAGCTCGCTTGATATCGCCTACGACAATCATCGTCTTTTCGACGCGCTGGTCGCCGGCATGGCGGATCTGCTCGAAAAAACCGCCGGCCTGGACGATGCGTCGATCTTCATCGGCAGTATCGCGACCGAGTTGGGAGCCGAGATCGAGAAGCAATACAGGACGACGCTGGGAAGACACCGCCTCAGTCCCGAGCAACTTCCGCTCGTTTTGGTCGATCTGGCCAATCGCGCCGGCGGGGCGTTCTTTATCATCGAGGAGAACGAAGATCGTATCGTTCTGGGCAACGGGGCCTGCCCTCTGGGGGATGCGGTTCGCAACCATCCGTCGCTCTGCATGCTGACGTCGAACATCTTCGGTCGCATGGCCGCGAACACAGTCGGCTCCGCGGCCGTCGACCTCGAACAGACGATCGCGACCGGGGCGGCCGGATGCCGGGTGGTCATCCATCTCAACCGAAAAGGGCTGAGGCTGGACACCACGGAATACCTTCGCGACGACGCAACTGCCGATGCAGACTGATTTGGACATCCACGCCTGTTTCGACCCATCGATGATCGCCYTGAGCGACGGCCGCATCCGTGCACTCAATCGCGCGGCACGCTCGATCTTCCCTCTCGCAACCTCGACATTCTCGCTGTTCGACATTTGCGCCGACCCGGCCGAAATGCTGCGAAGATATCTCGTTCGCTGCTCGGGCTCTCGCCAACCGGTGATGGAAAAAGTCAGCCTCACCGGGCCGGGGGGGATCGTCAACTATCGCTGCTTCGGCAGCGCCATCACCACCCGGCGACGCGGTCGTCCTTCCACCCTCCTGTTGCGTCTCTCACCCGTGCTCGACCCCCGACTATCGGCCCAAGCGCAGCGGATGAGGAACGAGACGGGAGAGCGGCGCCTGGCTGTGGTGCTCGACCAATTGGGGGAGCTGCGCAAGGACCGCCTGCGCCTGGTCGAGCAGTACTTTTTCGTCACCGAGGCACTGCGCGTCGTGGAGGCGCAAAAGCGCGAACTTCAGCAAGAGATCAAACATATCCGCACCGACGAGCGCGAGCGCATCGCACAAGATCTGCACGACCATGTCGGACACGAGATGGTCGCCGTTCTCGCAGGGTTGAGGAAACTGCGCGATTCCGCGCACGGTTCAGCGCGAGCGCATCTCGATGGCATCACCATGCACGTCGCCGAGGTCGGCCGCCGCATTCATCGCGCCGTCGTGGGCGCAAGACCCCGGATCGTCGAAGAGCTCGGCCTGAGCCGGGCGCTCGAAGTCACCCTCGTTTCCTGTGCGACGGACGGGGCGCTGGACTTCTCCTTCACCACGAAGGGAGCGGTGCCCAAATTCCTGCCCGCTCCGGTTGAAAGCGCGCTTTATCGCGTGGCCCAGGAGGCGTTTACGAACGTGCTGAAGCATGCGCGAGGCGCGAGAAGGATCGACGTCGTCCTGGGAGGCAGCGCGACCTCCGTTTCGCTGACGATAACGGACAACGGCGCCGGCTACGCTCCGGAACTGCAACAGCGGGGGGAACTTTATGACACCGGCATCGGTTTGCTGGGAATGCAGCAGCGGATGCGCAGCATAGGGGGTGTGTTGCAGATTGAATCGCTCCCCGGACAAGGGACAACCGTCACCGCCCTCGCATCGCTGAACCGCGAGCAGCGGAGTGCGCCGTCATGACGGAACGGATCATTCTGGTCGATGATCACCCGGTTATCCTGACCGGGCTTGCGGCGTTGGTGCGCAGCCTCCCCGGGCTTGAACTGGTCGGGCAAGCCACTGTCGCCTCGCAGGCGCTTACGCTCGTTCGAGAGCAAAATCCCAACATCGTCGTCCTGGACATGGGGTTGCCCGGCATGAACGGCGTCGCATTGGCAGAGCGCATTCTCGAAAAGGCGCCTCATACGCGGATCGTTATGCTGACCCACTTTGAGGAACCGAGCTACGTGCAGAAGGCGCTGAGGACGGGCATCCGCGGCTACGTCCTCAAGTCATCGCCCAGCGACAAGATCGCGCAGGCCATCAAGACGGTCCAGAGCGGTGGCGTCTACATCGATTCCGAGCTCGAGGAGTTCCGCTCCGAATGGATTCGCAAGCTTGCGCAGAAGCCCGGCTCCGAATTGGAGACCCCCAATGGCAGCCTCACCAATCGCGAGTTGCAGGTCCTGCGTCTTGCAGCCGTCGGGCATTCCAACAAGGAGATCGCCCGCCGTATCGGGCTGGGCGTCAAATCGGTCGAGACCTATCGATACAGAGCCTGCAAGAAGCTCCTGCTGCACTCACGTCTCGACATCATCAGATACGGCGCCACCCATGGCTGGATCCTCGATATCTAGAGGCAATCGACCGAGCCATCCTCAGTCTGAGCTAGTGCGCCGGCTCTGGGAGTAACCAGCTTGGCGTCGGCGGAAATAAAACGCCAAGCGCAATGCGCCCCCTGCCCGGAAGGGCGGGGCGACTTGGCGGCCCGTTCCCGCTACGACGATGCATGGGGAATTGGGAGTTTCGGTCCAGACGGAACCGCCGTCCGGGACCGAGCAAAGCGGCGCCAAAGAAGGCCGCGCCTCTCGATCGAAAGAGGGCGCCTGGATCGGCTGAACGCACCAATGGTCAGGATTCTCGTTGCCGACGAACACGCGCTTTATCGGACCGGTTTGCGCGTCATTCTGCAAGCCGCGTTGCCGGAGGCTGAGTTTCTGGAGGTTGCCGATCGCGCCGGCTTGATGCGCAGCCTGATGGAGGAACAGCCTATCGATCTTGCGCTCGTCAGCCTCAACCTGACAGGCTCTACCGATCCGGGTGTCATCTGGGACTTCAAGCACGCTTCCATAACTACGCGCTACGTCATCATCGCGACGGACTGCACCTTCGACCAGGTTCTCCATTTCATCGCCGAAGGTTTCCAAGGCTTCATTTCGAAGCTGCAGCGCGACGACGAGATCGTTCAATCGATCGAGGACGTTCTGGCCGGGCGTCTGTCGGTGCCGCGAGAGCTCACGCCGTTCAGCTCCGCTGCGGAAGGCCAACCAGCACGAGACGTTCAGCAGCGCCGATCGAGCCAGCAACAGGGTCCGTTCGGCTTGACGCGGCGCCAGCGGGACGTTCTGATGCTGTTGGCGGACGGACTTTCGAACCGCGAGATCGCTCAGGCGCTCCATATCGCGGAGCCAACGACCAAAATCCATGTTTCGGCGTTGATGCGCGTTCTCAACGTCCGCAACCGAACGGAAGCTGCAGTTCTCGCTCGCGATCTGCTGCGGACGTTCCAAAACGGCCCGGAAGACCGGGACGGGGCCAGGCACAACAAGGCCGGCCCGCGCGGGTGATTTCCCAACGCATTTAATCTGAAATTTCTTTGTAAGGTTTACCCTTACGAGGATCGTATTCTCCTGACAGGACGAACACGTCCGAGTGAACTAATTATTAATGATGACCTAGGGTCATGAAAGCGATGGTTGGCGGTCTTCGGTCTCTAAATGGGTAGCACATGCGATGTTCTCGGTTATCTGACTAATTCTGAAACCGAGTCAGTTACGTGCGCAAATGACGATCAAGGCTTTTTTCCGTAGTTCGCTCTCGTTTCGTGTCGAGTGGATGGAGAGTACGATGCCTGAACTTATCGAGACCGCCGTTCTAAGTGACAACGCTCTGCTCAGAGAAGGAATTACACAACTGCTGAGCGGCGCGCGGTTCCATGTGAGCCAGAGATCCGCAAGTCTCGATCTTCAGAAGTACGAAAACGGCCAGAGATCCCCCGACCTCTTCATCGTCGTCATCGACGACATGTCCTGTTCGATCCTCGGTGACATCAAAAGGCAGTTCAAAAACGCCAAGATCGTGGCCCTCGCCCTCCGCGACAATCGCGAGTTGATGCGGCGCGCCGTACAGCTCGGCGCCGTCGGCTATCTCGTCGAATCCGTATCCGCGCAGGATCTCATCATGTCGCTGGAGGTCGTCATCGCGAACGGTGCCGTCTTCCCGCCCGAACTCCTGTCACAGCTTTCCGAAGTGGCGGTCGAACCGCAGCGCCTTCTCCAAGGCGTGCAGCGCAGGGCCGACGGGTCTCCGTTCTCGGGCCTTTCCGGCCGGGAGGTGAGCATCCTGGAAGGGCTCATGCTGGGCGAATCCAACAAGGTCATCGCGCGCAAGCTGCAGATCGCCGAGGCGACCGTGAAGGTGCATGTGAAGGCGATCTTGCGAAAGGTGCGTGTCCGAAACCGGACCCAGGCAGCCATGTGGGCAATGCAGAACGCGGCCTCGCAGATCCCGGTCCTGGACGAGCACGACATCGGCGGCGACGAGACGCTCCCRATGATCGCAACGAGGCCGGAAGCGATGCTTTCGCCTCAGCTCTCGTGACCCGGTCAGCGTAAACGGGGAGCCGCTCCATGATCGTGACTATCGTGACTCCGACGCTCAATGCGGTCGAGTATCTGAAAGAATGTATCGAGTCGGCGCGCAGAAACACGACGAAAGACATTGAGATCGAGCATGTGATCGTCGACGGCGGCAGCACCGACGGCACTGTCGAGCTCGCCCGCAGCTACGGGCTGCGGGTGCTCCAAGGCAAGGACAGCGGGATATTCGACGCCATCAACAAAGGCTCGTTCGACTCTTCGGGCGAGCTGCTGGGCTTCCTTGGAGCCGATGACGTGATGCTCGATGGCGCATCCTCCGCGGTGGTCCAGGCCTATCGGAAGAGCGGCCGGCGCTGGGTCGTCGGTGGCATCAAATGGACGGACTCGAAGGGGCACAGCCTGGGCCGCCTTGCAGCTCCTCCGAACTGGATGACCCCGGCGATGCTGGTCAGCCTCGGCTGGAACCCCATCATGCATATGGGGACCTATTTCTCGCGGAGTTTCTTCGAGGAACTCGGTGGTTTCAACATCACCTACAAGGACTCGGGCGATTACGAGATGTTCTGCCGGGCCCTAACCAAGGCCCCCTATGGCCGGATCGACCAGACGCTGGCCTGCTTTCGGCGGACGGGGATGAACAACAGTGCGATCCACGGAAGCCGCACAGCCGCCGAATGGGCGAGAATCCTTGCTGAGCACGGACCATCGTCGAACGCGCAGCGCGTGTTCTGGCGCTGTCTCCTGAAGGGCTATTTCAACCTCGGCAACCCCGACTGGCTGCTGGCGAAGATGGCCGATTCGACCAGAACGACGCTAAAACTTCAGCCGAAGCCGCATTTTTGAAGTTCTTGGGGTTTGGCGGAGCGGCCGGGCGCCATGGCGTCCGGCCCAATTCCCAGAGTGTCGCTGGTAAACGCCACCCCGTATCCTCTCCACGCCTTAATCAGACAGGCGGCTGTTTCGCCGGGAAAAGCGTGCCATTTCCGGTTCGCCCCCTCGTTCCTCCGGCGCTCCGGCCGTTTCTTCACCCCCGGCAGTGCCGAAGCAGGGCGTTTCTCACAGGTCCGTGCTCTGGGGCAGAATCACGAGGTCACGGATCGTGACGTTGCGCGGGCGGGTCAGCATAAAATGCACGGCCTCGGCCACCTCCTCTGCCTCGATCAGGCCGCCACGAGCGCGCTCGGCCTCGAGCTTCTCCTGCGGCCAGTCGGCAATCAGGGCCGTCACGACAGGGCCGGGCAGGACCGCCCCGACGCGCAGCCCGTGCGGTATCACCTGCCGGCGGAGCGTGTGGACAAAGGCCTGCACTGCGTGCTTCGAGGCCGTATAGACCGGCTCCCAGACCACCGGCACGACGCCGGCCACCGAGCTGGTGACGAGGATGTCTCCGGTCTTGCGCGCGATCATATGCGGCAGCACGGCATGGATGCTGCGGAAGACCGCGTTGACGTTGAGGTTCAGCATGCGGTCCCAGGCGTCGGGATCGCCCTCGCTGACCGGCCCACCGACATAGGAACCGGCATTGGCATGAAAGATGTCGAGCTGCCCCGCCCTGTCGAGGATATCAGGCATCATGCCGGCGACGGAGGCTGCATCGGTCAGGTCGACGACCAGCGGGATCGCTCCCGGCCCGAGAGGTTGGCAGACCTTTGCGAGAGTCTCGCGGTCGCGGTCGACGAGGACGACGCGGGCGCCGGCGGCGATCAGGCGTTTCGCACAGGCGAGCCCGATCCCCGAGGCGGCTCCGGTGATCGCTGCAACTTTCCCGGTCAGTTCCTGAGTCACGTCGGCGTCTCCGATCCGCATTGATCCCGGCTGCCGCGCATGAGTTCGCGTGCCTCGCGCGCGGCGGCCTGCAGTGTTTCGAATGCCGCGAAGCGGCGGTCGTGCAGCCGGGCGATCTCGTCGCCGGCGGGGGCGAAGACTCCGGCCTCCGGCGCCATCTCGACCATCGCCTGCGCAAGATCGGGGAATGCGCCGGCCGCCGTCGCGCCCAGCATGGCAGAGCCGAGCAGGACGGGATCAACGCCATCCGGCACGAGCACCGGCAACCCGGCGCAATCGGCGAGAAGCTGCCGGACGAGCGGATGGCGCCCGGCGCCGCCGCTGAGCACGATCGCCTCGATCACGGCGCCCTTGGCGCGGCTGGCCTCGACGATCTGCCGCAGCCCGTAGCCGATGCCGGTCAGGCCGGCGACATAGAGCGCGACGAGATCGTCGAGGTCGCGTTCCATGCCGAGGCCCGCGATCACGGCGCGCGCCTGCGGATCGGCATGAGGCGAGCGGTTGCCGAGAAAATCCGGCACCACGACGCGCCCCTGTGCGAGATGCACGGCTTCCGAAGCCTCGCCGGCCCGCAGCACCGCCTGCGTGGCAAGCCAATCCGGCAGCGAGAGGTTTTCAGCCATGGCCCGGCGCTGCGCTTCCGGCGCGGCCGGGTGGAAACCGATCAGCTGCTCGATCGCGGCGCCGGCACCGGACTGGCCGCCCTCACTGAGCCAGAGGCCCGGCGCCATAGCGGAGAAATAGGGACCCCAGATTCCGGGGATGAAGATCGGCTCGCGGCTGCTCGCCATGGTGCAGGCCGAGGTGCCGAAGACATAGGCCATGCGGGTCAGGGCTGTGCCATGGGGCGAGCGAACGCCGACCGAACCGACGCCGCCGGCATGGGCATCGATCAGCCCGGCAGCAACAGCGGTTCCGGGATTCAGCCCGAGTTCGGCAGCCGCCTGCCCGGCGAGTCCGTTCCCGAGCGAAGTGCCGCCCGGAACGATCTCGGTCCCGATACGGGAAAAGCCGTCGTCTGCCAGATCGCCGAGCCCGATCTGACGGAAATAACCGGCATCCCAGCGTCCCTCATGAGCGAGATAGGTCCATTTGCAGGTCACGGTGCAGGTCGAGCGCGCCAGCGAACCGGTCGTGCGCCAGGTCAAATAGTCGGCGAGATCGAAGAACTGCCAGGCCGCGTCGTATGTCGCCGGCAGCTTTTCCTTGAGCCAGAGCAGCTTCGGCGTCTCCATCTCCGGCGAGATCGTGCCGCCGACATAGGCGAGGACGGGATGGCGCGTCGCGTTGATGCGCTCCGCCTGGTCGAGCGCGCGATGGTCCATCCAGACGATGATGTCGCGGCTGGCGTCGCCATGCAGCCCGACCGGCAGCGAGGCTCCGCCCGGCCCGAGCACCACCAGCGAGCAGGTCGCGTCGAAGCCGATGCCGGCAATCGCTTCGGGCGTGAGCCCGGCCGTGGCCATGGCCTCGCGCACGCTTGCGCAGACGGCGCCCCAGATATCCTCGCTCGACTGCTCCGCGATATCGGGCCCGTCCCGATGGAGCGCGATGTCGCGCTTGCCCGTCGCGACCATGCGGCCGCGCCGGTCGAAGATGCCGGCGCGTGCGCTGCCGGTGCCGACATCGATACCGATGAAGTGCCCGGTCATCTCAGGCCGCGGCGCGGTTCGGCGGTCCGGCCCGCGTGCCGTCCGGGTTGCGCAGATAGACGCCACTCTCCAGTTGCTGCCGGCGCAGTTCGTCGATGTCGATCTCGGCAGGCGGGCGGTTGCCGCGTACGGAGATCTTGGCGGCACGCCCGGCCGCCTCGCCCATCGCCATGCAGGTCGCCATCACGCGGATTGCGCCCATCGCCTCATGCGTCGCCGAGATGCTGCGGCCGGCGACCAGCAGATTGCCGATCTTCTGCGGCACGAGCGAGCGATAGGGGATGTCGTAGCAGTCGCCGCACCAGATCAGCGTGCAGCCATCGTCGGAGGGGCGGTGGATGTCGATCGGATAGCTCGCCACCGCAATCGCGTCGTCGAAATGCTTGCAGGCCAGCACGTCCTCCTGCGTCATCACGTATTGCCCGATGATGCGGCGCGTCTCGCGGATGCCGAGGAAGGGCGCGGTCTTGGTGAAATAGGCCTTCTCGAAGCCCGGCACATAGCCGACGAGATAGGCAACGATGTCGTCGATCTGGGCGCGGCCCTCGATCTCGCCCCTGGTCAGGCTGCGGGCATCGGTGCCATCAGTGCCCTTGACGCGGGTCATGTTGATCCAGACCTCGCCCTTCTTCAGGCCGGTGATGATGATGGTGCGCTCATTGGCGATCTTCAGCCCGCGTTCGGCCTTGGCCTTGGCCATGAGCTCGCGCATGCCGACGACGATGAACTGCCGGTTCTGGCCGAAATACTCCGCCGGAATGAAGTCGGTCAGGTAGGTGCGCGCCTCGGGCGGGGCGTTGGCTATGCTCATCCGCAGCGCGTCGGTATCGACGCCGGCGAGGCAGAACATCAGCGTCGGCGGCTGCATGCCGCCCTCGGCATTGCCCTTCTCGGTCGGCACGCCGGCACTGTAGGCGACGTCGGCATCGCCGCTGCAATCGATCACCACCTTGGCGAGGATGGCGGTACGGCCGCTCTTGCTCTCGGTGATGACGCCGCGGATCAGGTCGTTCTCGACCAGTGCGCCGGCAAAGAAGGTGTAGAACAGCACGTCGACGCCGGCTTCCGTCAGCATCTCCAGCGCCACGGTCTTCACCGCCTCAGGCTCGACCAGTGTGATGCCCATATGCAGCGGGCAGGGCCGGTGCTCGCTGGCGCCGTCACGCTCCTTGCGGAGCCGCTCGATGAACTTCTGCGGCAAACCGTCGATGATCTGGTTGCCCTTCTGGCCGAGGAAGCCGAGCACCGGCAGGCCGATCGTCATGTTGCCGCCGACGAAGCTGCGGCTTTCGATCAGTCCGACGCGCAGCCCGTCCTCGACCGCGGCCAGCGCAGCCGTGATGCCGGACGGCCCGCCGCCGACGACGAGCACGTCGTACTCGGCCGAGACGGGAATGGAGCGTGCCGGCTCCTCGATGAAGCGGGTCGATGCGGTCGACATGGCAGAGGTCCTTCAGGTGGAACGAATGCAGCAGGTCGGCTGCGGAGCAGCCCGCCCCGCAGCCTTGTGGCGTGATCAGGCGGGCATCATCGGCTTGACGCGCTCGATGATGGCGGAGACCGCGTCCTTGACGGGCTTGCGGCCGAGCACGGCGAGCTGAACCTCCTCGAGGAAGGTCGCCTGGGCGCGGGCGGCCTCCGGGAAGGGCGGGAAAGCACCACGGGCCGTCGCCAGCACCTTCGCCTCGACGGCAGCGAGCGGGTTCTTCGCCTTCAGCCCTTCATCGGCATAGGTCGAGACGCGCACCGGGCCGTTGCCGTTAACAGCCATGCCCAATGTCACGCGCTTGCTCGACACCTCCTTGATGAAGCTCCAGGCGAGCGCCTTGTCCTTGGCGTTCTTCGGGATCGACATCGCCCAGGCCTCGACGACGGAGGCCATCGGCACCTTGCCCTTGATCGCAGCCGAGCCGGGGAACTCGACCGCCTTGATCCTGCCCGGAAACTTGCTCTGGTCGGGGTTGTTGAGCTGCGCACCGCGCGCGAAGGGCAGGACGGTGAAGGCGGCGCGGCCCTGCTGCAGCCAGGTGACCTGATCGTCGTTCTTGGTCGTCGCGTAGCTGCGCGGCAGGCTGCCCGCCTCGAACATGGCGCGCAGCGCGGCTAGCCCGCTCTCCAGCGCCTCGCGGTTCGGCACCAGCTTGAGGTCGGGGCTGACGAAGTCGCCGCCATAGGCGCGGGCGAACATCACCGGGAAGACGGCAAGGTCGCTTGCCAGCACCATGCCGGTGACGGGTGTGCCGGCCTTGGAGGTGAAGGTGGTCTTCTTCGCCTGCTCGATCAGCTCTTCCAGCGTGGTCGGCGGCGCGGTGATGCCGGCCTCTTCCAGCAGCGCCTCATTGTAGAACAGCCCCTGCGTGGCATGACGGACGGGGATGCCGATCAGCTTGCCGTCGACCGTCATGCCCTGCACGAGGCCGGGCGCGATATCGCCGAAATCCTCGATCGCATCCTGCTTCTGATAGGCCTCGAGCGGCTCGAACAGCGCGGCGATCTGCGAGGTCGGCCGGTTGTCGATGAGATAGCCCACGCCGTACTCGGTTTCCTTCAGGCTGGCCTCGCGGAAGAGCCGGTCCTGCAGCGGGTTGGAGTCGAAGGTGGTGAAGGCGATCTCGGCGTCGTTGGCCTTGCGCCAGCCCGCCATCAGGTCGCCGTCGCCGGTGCCCAGCACGGTCTGGTGGACCTTGTGGCTGAGCACGTTCAGCGTCTTGCCCGCGGCGAAAGCTGGACTTGCGGCGAGCGCGGCGGCGCCTGCCGCTCCGGCCATGAAGCTGCGGCGGGTCACCTCTGTTGCGGATGTCTTCGACATGGCTTCCTCCCTCTCGTGGTTGGCTACCCCTTCGTTGAGCCGGCGGTGAGGCCGGCCACGAGGTAGCGGTTCATGAAGACGACGAAGAGCAGGACGGGCACGAGCTGCACCGTCGAGGCGGCGAAGAGGATCCCCCAATCGACGCCGTCGATGGAGCCGATCATCTCCGAGATCACCAGCGGCGCTGTCTTGGCCCGCGTCGCGGTGAAGATGAAGGCGAAGAGGAACTCGTTCCAGGAGAAGACGATCACGAAGACCGCGACGGCGAGCACGCCCGGCATCGCCAGCGGCGCGATGACCTTGCGCAGGATGGTCATGCGGCTGGCGCCATCGATGGAGGCGGCCTCGTCGAGCTCGCGCGGGATCTGGTCCATGAAGGTGCGCATCAGCACCGTGCCGAGCGAGACGAAGAAGGTCGCGTAGAGCAGGATCAGGACGAGATGCGTGTCGCTGAGCCCGAGCCAGTTCACGATCGGGAACAGCGGCAGCGTCACCACGATCGGTGGGATCAGCCTGATGACGATCAGCCCGAGCAGGCTCGCGCCGAGCCAGCGCCCGGAGTTCCGTGAATAGACGTAACCGGCGCAGGCGCTGGCGACGATGGCGAGCAGCGTCGCGCCGACCGTGATCAGGAGGCTGTTCAGAAGGCCGTCGAAAAACACGCCCCAGGAGCGCCAGAGCTCGGTGTAGTGCTTCAGCGTCGGCATGAAGAGCCATTTCGGTGGCACGGCGAAGATGTCCTGCCCCGGCTTCAGCGACGACATCGCGATGAAGAGGATCGGGAACAGCGACCAGAACAGGATCGCGACGACGGCGAATGTCTTGCCCGCCCCGATGAGAAGGCGCTCAGTGCGCATGGGCGAGCCCTCCCCGCCTGAGCAGGAAGACATAGGCGCCGGCGAGCAGGAGCGACACCAGCACCATGATCCAGGCGGTGGCGGCGGCCGGGCCGAAAGCGTTGAAGCTGAAGGCTTCCTGATAGAGGTAGATCGCCACCACCTCGGTCGAGCGCGCAGGGCCGCCCTTGGTCAGCAGCCACGCTTCCGAGAACAGCCGGAAGGCGAAGATGTAACGGAAGAGCAGCGCGATCAGCATGGCAGGGCCAAGCAGCGGCAGCGTCACGCGGCGGAAGGCCTGCCAGCGCGTCGCGCCGTCGATGCGGGCGGCTTCGTAGAGTTCTGCGGGGATGGCGAGCCGCGCCGCATAGACGATGATGAAGGTGAAGGGCAGGTGCAGCCATACGGTCAGGAGACCGATCAGGATCATCGCGTGCGAGGGCTCGAACGACCAGTCGAGCGTCGGCAGGCTGAGCGCCCGCAAGGCCAGTGTGACCGGGCCGGCATCGGGATCGAACAGGAAGCGCCACATCACCACGGCCGTGACTTCGCTGACGGCATAGGGGGCGAGCACGGCAACGAGCAGGAACCGGCGGAACGGCAGGCCGCTCGCAAAAAGCAACGCCATGCCGAGCCCGACGGCAAGCTCCAGATGGACGGCCACGACGACGAGAATGACGGTGTTCAGCAGCGCGCTGTGGAAGGCCGGGTCGGAGAGAACCCGCCAATAGTTCTGCAAGCCGACGAAGCTCGGCGCCTGGCCAAAGCTCGACGTGTTCAGGCTGAGCCACATCACATAGAACGACGGCAGCACGATTACGCTCAAGATGAGCAGGTGTACCGGCGCGAGCAGCGGCAGTATCCGTGCCGTTCTTTGAAGCTGCACTCTTTCCTCCAGGACTTCTTTCGATCCGGGCTCTGTCGGCCCGGTGATCTGTCAGTGCACGGCCTTGGGCGAAGCGGCTGGCATCTCCGGGTTCAGCAGCGGTTCGAGGTCAGAGGCATCGCGGCCATCCGCCTTGCCGGGCGCGAGATCGCGGACGGAGTCGCGGGCCTGCAGGCTGGTCTGCAGGACGATATGTTCGGGCGCGGCATGGTCGCCCGACATGCGTCCTCGCAAGCGCCGCCAGGCGGCCTCGGCGATCTCCGCGATCGGCTGGCGGATCGCGGTGAGGCCGGTCTTCCGGGCACTCATCCAGGGATAATCGTCGAAGCCGACGACGGAGACAGGATTGGGTATGTCGATCCGCAGTCGCGCCAGAGCCGACAAGGTGCTCAGCGTCGTGACGTTGGTCAGCGCGATGACGGCGCTCGGCTGCGGGTGCCGTTCGAGCCAATGCAGGAAGATGCCGGCGCCGCGATCGGCATTGGAACCGAGTTCGATAACGGTCGGCTCGCGGCCGAGCGTCGCCCGGATCAGCTCGCAGGCGCCACGGACACGTTCGCGGATCGGGGAGATGCCGAGGCTGGAGGCGGCGACGACGATGTCGCGATGCCCCTTGGCCAGCAGGTGCCGGGCGGCGATCTCGCCCGCTTCGCGATTGTCGATCGCCACCGTATCGACGACCGACCCTTCGGGAGCCACGCGGTCGGCGAAGACCATGGGCAGCCGGCCGATCTCTCCGAGCAGGATCTCGGGCACAGCGTCCGAGCAGGGCACGGCGATCAGCCCCGACGGCCTCCAGGCCAGCAAGGCGCGCAGCCGGGACTGCTCCAGCCCCAGATCGTCGCGCGAGCTTGAGACGATGATGTCGTAGCCATCCTTCTGCGCCATCACCTCGAGTTGGGAGACCAGAGAGGTGAAGAAGACGTCGTCGAGATCGGGAACGAGCACGCCGACCACGCGGGCCTGGCCGGAACGCAGCTGCGATGCGGCGCGGTCGACCTGATAGGACAATTCGCGCGCGGCCGCCTTCACCCGCTCCTGCAGGTCGGCGTTGACCGGTTTGCGGCCGCTGAAGACGTTCGAGACCGTCGCGATCGAGACGCCCGCCCGCGCAGCGACTTCCTTGATCGTGATGCGCTTGGCCGCCATCCCGCGATGCCTGTTAAACGTTTTTCTGTAAAACGTTTAACAGGCGAACTCCGAGGATGCAATCCTCAAACATGAAAGGTTCGACGCGATCAGCGGTGATACAGCGAAGGGCGGTTCGTTCCGGACGGCGCGCGGCCGGCCGGCGCAAAGATCGAGATCGCCTGCGGGTGGACCTTGAAATGCGCCGGCGTCGCCGTGACGATCTCGCCGTCGGTGTTCACCGGCATCGGCCGCTTCGTCTCGATCTCGAATTCGACGCAGCGCGCGGTGCGGACCTCCTGCCAGGCGCCATGGGTGCCGGAGCGAAACGAGCGCAGCATCAGTGCGAGCTTCCAGAGGTTCTTCATCTCCAGGCTGTAGAGATCGAGATGCCCGTCATCGATCTCAGCCGTTTCCTCGACCACATTGCCGCCGCCATAATGACGGCCGTTGCCGACCGCGATCTGGTAGGTCTCGACCTCGGTGGTCCGCCCCTTCTCGGTGATCTTCGCACTGAAATGCGAGGCGCGGGTCAGCACCTTCATGGCCGCCACCGCGTAGCCAAGCCTGCCGAAACGCTTCTTCAGCGCCGGATCGAGGCTTTGCGCGAGCTCGCTGCTCAGCCCGATACTCGCAACGTTGAAGAAGGCATGGCCATTGACCGTGCCGACATCGACGAGGCGCGTCGCGCCGCGCGCGATCACATCGGCGGCGGCTGGAAGGTCCATCGGGATGTCCAGCGTGCGCGCCAGATCGTTCGCCGTTCCCATCGGCATGATGCCGAGCGGCAGGCCGCTTTCCATGGCGGCCAGCGCCGCCGAGGACACCGAGCCGTCGCCGCCGCAGACGATGACGAGATCGGCCCTGTCGCGCAGGCGGACGATGTCGCGCGCGATCTCCGGCAAGGCCTCGAAGGTCTCGACGGCGACGTCGAGCCCACCCGCTTCCAGCCGCTGGAGAATCGGATCGATCGACTCCTGGCCGCGCCTGGCCTTGGGATTGCGCAGCAACAGCGCGCGCTTGCGGGTGGACGGGGTCATCGGCTCCTGCAGTGACTGAACATCGGGCAAGGCAGGTGGGGAACCTGCCCGCCGATTTCAACTGCGAGGGCTTTCCGGCGCGGCCGCCATTCGGCGATTGACAACGCAAACGGAGATATTTCAAACTTAAAATATTAGACCCTGGGGAACGGGCATATGCGGGTTATCATCGTTGGTGGCGGCATCGGCGGATTGACGCTGGCGCTGATGCTTCATGCCAGAGGGATAGCCGCCACGGTTTATGAGCAGGCCAGCGAGATTCGCGAAGTCGGCGTCGGAATCAACACGCTGCCACACGCGATCCGCGAACTCGCCGAGCTCGGCTTGCTGCCGGCGCTCGACGAGGTCGGCATCCGCACGCGCGAGCTCGTCTACATGAACCGCTTCGGGCAGGCGGTCTGGCGCGAGCCGCGCGGGTTGCATGCTGGGGCGCCGGTGCCGCAGTTCTCGATCCATCGCGGCCGGCTCCAACGCGTCATCCGCGATGCGGCGGCTGAGCGTCTCGGCGAGGATGCGATCCGCACCGGCCGCCGGCTGCTCGGCTTCGTGCAGGACGAAGGCGGCGTCACCGCGCATTTCAACGATGCTCGCTTCGGCGGTGCCGGCGAGACGGCGCGCGGCGATATCCTGATCGGCGCCGACGGCATCCATTCGGCCGTGCGGGCCTTCTATTTCCCGAACCAGGGCTCGCCATGCTGGCAAGGAGTCCAGATGTGGCGCGGCGCCTGCGACTGGCCGGTGTTCCTCGAGGGCGAGAGTATGATCATCGCCGGCGGCATGGCCGGCAAGCTGGTGCTCTATCCGATCGGCAAGGGGGCAACGCCGCAGACGCGCCTGACCAACTGGGTGGTCAACATCCGGAACGGCGATCCAGAACGGCCGCCGCCTAAGGAAGCCTGGTCGAAGCCCGGCCGCCTCGAGGACGTGCTGCCCTTCGCGCGCCGCTTCAGCGTGCCCGATGTCGATATCCTCGGGCTGATCCGGGCGACCTCGACCTTCTGGGAATACCCGATGTGCGACCGCGACCCGCTGCCGCGCTGGACCCATGGCCGCGTCACGCTGCTCGGCGACGCCGCCCATCCGATGTATCCGGTCGGCTCGAACGGCGCCTCGCAGGCAATCCTCGATGCGCGCTGCCTTGCCGACTGGCTGGCGAAGGCTGAACATCCGCGCCAGGCGCTCGCGGCCTATGAGTCTCAGCGACTGCCGGCGACGGCCGAGGTGGTCGCGATGAACCGGGTCGGCGGTCCCGAGCGCGTCATCGACGCCGTGGAAGCGCTGGCGCCGAACGGCTTCGACGATGTCGAGCGCGTGCTCGGCTATGCCAAACGCGAGCAGATCGTGAAGTCCTATGCCGGCAAAGCAGGTTTCTCGGCCGAGCAGCTCGCAGCGCGGAAGGGCTGATCAGCCCGCCTCGGTCAGTTGACGAATGCGTGTTTTCAGCCGCGCATTGGCGGTCTCGCACGCTTTGAGCTGGCGCATCAGGTCGAGCGGCACGACATCAGCCGGGTCGGCGAAAGCGATGCCGATCCGATTGCCGTTTCGCCATTTCAGGCGCGCGGGATACTGGCGCTGCCGCGACGGGATCTCGATATCGAACGCCTCCGGCAGCGCGACCGCGTCCGACAGGATCATCAGCGCGCCGTGATCGGACAAGTTGCGGATCGTGCAATCCAGGGTCGAGCGCCGGCCGTTGAAGGCAACGACACCGCCAAGCAGCGTGCGCTGGCGCAGCAAGCGGCGACGTTCGATATCCATGACAACTGCTCCCGAACAATACGACCCAAGGTTGTGGACCCTATTAAACAAAGCGAGGGCAGGTTTTCACGCTTAACGATCGATTATCCTTAATGCGGAGGTGTGAGCCGGCGCCCGTCAAGCGACGCCGGCGCAATCCGCGCCCGCTCAGGCACCTTCGGGCGGCGGCGGCAGGAAGTCGACCTCGTGCCTGGCCGCAAGCGCGACGACATCGGCGGGCTTCTGCTCGGCCAGGGAATGGAGGCCCCAGAACAGATCGTAGAGCCGCGCCGTCGGCGAGACCCAGAACAGGCACTTCACCGTCGAATCGCTCTTGTTGAACAGGCCGTGCGGGACATTGCGCGGCAGGCGGATCAGGTCCCCGGCGGTGGCGAAGCTCTCCTGCCCGTCAAGGACGAGGTCGAGCCGACCCTCCAGCATGTAGATGAACTCGTCCTGCGTCGTGTGGATATGGGGCGGCACGAAGGTGCCGGGCGGCAGGGTCGCATGCCAGGAGAAACTATCTTCCGACAGGGTCTTGGGAACATAGGTCTGGCCGAGGATGCTCCAGGAAATGCCGTCGAGCCCTTCATTGGCGCGGGTCACGCCGGCTGTCAGCGGTTTCATGAGTATTTCCTCTCTGTTGGCGTTTGCTGATCGTAGAGCACATCGTCATCCCGGACGCAGCGAAGCGTAGATCCGGGATCCATCGTCGAGCGCCGTCGCCCTTCGATGGATCCCGGCTCTGCGCGCCTGTGGCCGCTTGGCCGGAATGACGGCGCGGGTGGGATATCCAAAGGAACGAAACCTCGATTGTCCTTAGCCTTCAGAAGTGCAGGAAGCGATCCTTGACGGCGCCGTCGCTGCGGAGTTCCGCACTGGTGCCGCGCCAGACGACGCGGCCCTTCTCCAGCACGACATGGCGGTCGGCGATTCGGACCAGCGCATCGACATTCTTGTCGATGACGAGGATCGATTCCCCTTCTGCCTTCAGCGCCGTCAGGCATTTCCAGATCTCCTCGCGGATCAGGGGAGCGAGCCCCTCCGTCGCCTCGTCGAGGATGGTCAATCGCGGATTGGTCATCAGCGCCCGGCCGATCGCCAGCATCTGCTGCTCGCCGCCCGAGAGCTGGTTGCCGCGGTTCTCGCGCCGCTCCTTCAGGCGCGGGAAGAAGGCATAGATACGTTCCAGATCCCAGCGTTTCTTGCCGGAGCGGTCGGCCGCCGTGGCGATCAGATTCTCCTCGACCGAAAGCGTCGGGAAGATCTGCCGCCCCTCCGGCACGAGGCCTATGCCCGCCTGCGCGATGCGGAAAGGTGCGGCGCCGGTGAGGTCGCGGCCGCCGAAGGCGATGCGCCCTGCGCTCGCCGGCAAGAGCCCCATGATGGCGCGCACCGTCGTGGTCTTGCCCATGCCGTTGCGGCCGAGCAGGGTCACCACCTCGCCTTCGCCCACGGTGAGATCGACCCCGAACAGGATTTGCGCCTCGCCATAGCCGGCATCGAGCCCTTCGACGCTGAGCATCGCTAGCCCTCCTCGCCGAGATAGGCCTGCCGTACGGCCGGATCGGCCCTGACCACTGCCGGCTCGCCCGTGGCAATGACGCCGCCATAGACCAGCACGGTGACGCGGTCGGCCAGCGCGAAGACGGCGCTCATGTCGTGCTCGACCAGCAGCATGGCGAAGCGGCCCTTCAGGCTCTTCAACAGGGCGATCAGGCGCTCGCCCTCCTCATGGCCGACGCCGGCCAAAGGCTCGTCGAGCAGGATGAGCTTCGGCTGCAGGGTCAGCGCCATCGCAATCTCGAGCGCGCGCTTCTCGCCATGGGAGAGGCTTCCGGCCGGAGCATGAGCCCGTTCCGTCAGGCCGACCGCTTCCAGCGCTTCCCAGGCGGGCGCATTGAGCGCCTGATCCCGCGCAGCGTCCCGGAACAGCGAGAGCGGATGGCTGCTGCGAGCCTGCACGCCGAGCGCGACGTTCTCCAGCGCMGAGAGCGAGGCGATGGTCGAGGTGATCTGGAAGGTGCGGGCAAGACCCGCTCGCGCCCGCTTCTGCGGCGTCAGGCGGGTGACATCCGTGCCGCCGAACAGGATCGTGCCGGAATCGGGCCGCAGCGTCCCGGAGATCTGGTGGACCAGCGTCGTCTTGCCGGCGCCGTTGGGGCCGATCAGGGCGTGCAGCTCGCCCGGCGCGATCGAAAGGTCGACCCCGTTGGTGACCTTGAGTGCTCCGAAGGACTTCGCGAGCCCCTTGATTGCGAGCGCCGGCTCAGCCATCGCGGCTCCCCCGAAGCTTGACCATGAGGCCGGCGATGCCACCGCGGGTGAACAGCACGAAGAGGACGATCAACGGGCCGAAGATCGCCTTCCAGTTCTGCGTCAGCCCGGAGAGCACATCCTCCACGGCCAGGAGCGCTATCGCACCGACGATCGCGCCATAGAGTGAGCCGACGCCGCCGAGCACCACCATGAAGATCAGCTCGCCCGAGCGCTGCCAGGACATGAAGGCGGGGCTGACGAAATCGGTCTGGTTGGCGAGCAGGAAGCCCGAGATCCCCGCCATCATGCCGCTGATCACATAGGCGCCGAGCCTGACGCGATCGACATCATAGCCGGTCACCGTGACGCGCACGGCATTTTCGCGCGCCGCCCGCAGCACGCGGCCGAAGCCCGAGGCGACCAGCCGCCGGGCCAGCCAGTAGCAGAACGCCAGCGTGCCGAGCGCGATATAGTAGAAGCCGGTGCGATTGCCAAAGATCTCCCGCCCCAGCAGCGTGCTCTTCTCGTTGAGCGTCAGCCCGTCATCGCCGCCATAGCCCGAGAGCGCCTGGGCGAAATAGAAGGCCATCTGCCCGAAGGCGAGAGTGATCATGATGAAGGCGACGCCGCGCGTGCGCAGCGAGACATAGCCGGTCACTGCCGCAAAGATGCCGCAGACGATCAGGATCACCGGCAGCGCGACCAGCAGCTCCGTCTGCCCTTCGGTGATGAGGATGCCGGCGCCATAGGCGCCGATGCCGATGAAGGCGGCATGGCCGAAGGAGACGAGGCCGCCGATGCCGAGAATGAGATCGAGCGAGAGCGCCGCGATGGCGAAGATCATCGCCCGCGTCACCAGCGTCAGCCAATGCGAGGGCAAGCCGAGCGCGGTGGCCAGAGGCAGCAACGCCAGCAGGCCGAGTATGGCGAGCGGCGCCAGCCAGCGCACGGTCGGCGCCGCCGGCCGCGCGGCCATCGACGGGGTCGTCACCGCGCTCATGAGCGGCCCTTGGCGGGAAGCAGACCCTCGGGCCGCACGAACAACACCGCCGCCATCACCAGATAGATCAGCATGGAGGAGAGCGCCGCCCCGGTCGCGCGGGCCGAGGCCGGCGCCATGAACAAGCGGAGCAGGTCGTTCATGGAAGAGCGGCCGAGCGTATCGACGAGGCCGACGATCAGCGCTCCGACGAAGGCGCCGCGGATCGAGCCGATGCCGCCGACGACGATCACGACGAAGGCCAGGATCAGCACGGTGTCGCCCATGCCGGGCTCGACGGAGAGGATCGGCGCTGCCATCGCCCCGGCGAAGCCGGCGAGCATGGTGCCGAAGGCGAAGACCACCATGAACAGCTTGCGAATGTCGACGCCGAGCGCGGAAACCATCGGCGCATTCGAGGCGCCGGCCCGGAGCAGCATGCCCATGCGCGTCTTCTCGACGACGAACCAGAGCAGCGCGCCGACGCCGAGCCCTGCCCCGATCAGCGCGAAGCGATAGGTCGGATAGAGGATACCATCGAGCAGCCGGACATTCCCGGAGAGGAATTCGGGCACCGGCACCGAAAGCGGCGCCGCGCCCCAGATCATCTTCACCGCCTGGTTGAGGAGAAGGATGAGCCCGAAGGTCGCCAGCACCTGGTCGAGATGGTCTCGTTCGTAGAGATGGCGGAAGACCAGGAACTCGAATGCCAGCCCGAGCAGCAGCGCGGCGGCGAGCGCGAGCACGAGCCCGAGCATGAAGGAGCCGGTCAGGCCGACGAAGGTTACGGCGAGATAGGCGCCCAGCATGTACTGGACGCCATGGGCGAGGTTGATGAAGTCCATCACGCCGAAGACCAGCGTCAGTCCGGCGGCGACCAGGAACAGCAGGATGCCGAACTGGAGCCCGTTCAGGAGTTGGACGATCAGGAGGCTCGTTGTCATTGCGCGGTCCTACGTCAGGGCCGGTCATAAGACGTCATGCTCGGGCTTGACCCGAGCATCTCGTGACGAAGAGATCCCCGGGTCGAAGCTGCGCTTCGCCCGAGGATGACGCTTTGCGTCACTTCAGCGCGCAATCCTTGGCGTGCGGATCGGCATAGTCGCTGAACACCTTCTCGGCGATCTCGGTCTGGAACTTGCCGTCGGCACGCTTGGCGACCTTGACGAGGTAGAAGTCCTGAATGGGATAGCCATTGGTGTTGAACTTGAACTTGCCGCGCAGCGAGGTGAAATCGGCCTTCTTGATGGCCTCGCGCAGCTTGTCCGCGTTGCCGGCGCCGCCGGCCGCCTTCACCGCGGAATCGATCAGCATCGCCGCGTCATAGGCCTGCTGCGCGTAGGAGCCGGGCACGATCTTGTAGGCGGCTTCATAGGCCTGGACGAAAGCCTTGGTCTGCGCATTGTCCATGTTGGGCGCCCAGGTCATGCCGCCATAGAGCCCGACCGCCGCGTCCTGCTGCGCCGGCAGGGTCGATTCGTCGACCGTGAAGGCGGAGAGGAACGGGATCTTGCCCTGCAGGCCGGCCTGCGACCACTGCTTGACGAAGTTGACGCCCAGCCCGCCGGGCAGGAAGGCGAAGACGACATCGGGCTTGGAGGAAGCGATCTTGGCGAGGTCGGCCGAGAAATCCATCGCGTTCAGCGGCGCATAGACCTCGTCGACAATCTCGCCCTTGAAGTAGCGCTTGAAGCCGGCGAGCGAATCCTTACCGGCCTGATAGTTCGGCGCGATGATGTAGGCTTTCTTGTAGTTCTGGTCCTGCGCGTATTTGCCGAGGACCTCGTGCACCTGGTCGTTCTGGTATGAGGTGACGAAGAAGTTCTTGTTGCAGGCCTTGCCCGCCATGGTCGAGGGGCCGGCATTCGGGCTGATCAGGAAGGCGCCGGAATCGAGGACGGGCTTGGCGATCGCGCCAAGGATGTTCGAGAAGACCGGGCCGACGACGAAGGCCGGCTTCTCGGTCTCGACATAGGTCCGCACCCGGTCCACCGCGACGTCGGGCTTCAGCTCGTCATCGATCACGGTGATCTTGACCGGCACGCCGCCGAGCTTGCCGCCGTTCTTGTCGACCGCGAGCTGGAAGCCGTCGCGGACCTGCTGGCCGAGCGATGCCGCCGGCCCGGTCAGCACGCTGACCACGCCGATCTTGAGCGGCTCCTGCGCCTGTGCGGAAGCGATGGAAAGCGCCAGCGCAGCGCAGCCGATTGCGAGGCCGAATTTGAAAGTCGTCATCGATGCCCTCCCGGGACGAACGAGCGAAAAAGGAGGCGCGGCCGGGTTCCCTCAAACTTCTGTGGCTCGCGCAGGAGCATATTGTTTCAAGCTTAAAATATCTGCAAGGGCCATGACGCGGAAATTTCGAGCGGCCGTGCCCATCGCTTCCCACGTTGGAACGTCCGTCTACCCCAGCGCGAGCTCTTGCAGTTTTGCACGGCCCGCGAATAATCTCGACTACCCTTCCGTCTCGAGCGGGTGTCATCGTGTCATTCGTTGAACAACCGGTCGTCGCCCTCTTCCTCTCCCTGACGCTGGGCTACCTGATCGGGAAGATCCGAATCGGTCCCGTCCAGATCGGCGGCGTCTGCGGGACGCTGTTCGTGGCGCTCGCCATCGGGCAGCTCGGCGTGACCCTCAGCCCGGACCTGAAGAACGTCGCCTTTGCGCTGTTCATCTACGCGCTCGGTTTCACGGCGGGGCCGCAGTTCTTCAACAATATCCGCGGCGGCCTGCGCTACGGCATCCTGTCCTTCGTCGAGGTGGCGACGGTGCTGGCCCTGGTCGCGGTAGCGGTCCTGCTGTTCCGCCTCGATCCCGGAACGGCCTCCGGGCTGTTCGCCGGCTCTGCAACGGAGTCGGCCGTGCTGGGAACGGCTTCGGACGCGAGCGGACGCCTTCCCCTGCCCGCCGCGGAAATCGCCCGGCTGCAGGCCAACATGGCGACCGCCTATAGCGTGACCTATCTTTTCGGGCTCGTCGCCATCGTGGTCTTCACCACCCAGATCGGCCCGCTGCTGCTGCGGATCAACCTGCGGGAGGAGGCTGCCACCCTGGCGCGGCAGCTCGGCGCCGAGGATGACGGCGCCAAGGAAAACGGCGTGCCCGAGATCGTCTCGCGCACCTTCCGGGCCGGCCCTGTCGCCGGCGGCACCGTCGGGGCCTTCGAGAACAGCGTCAACGGCGTCGTCACGATCGAGCAGGTCGGGCGCGGCTCCGGTTTCGTCAAGGCGACGCCGGACATGCAGCTCGAAGCCGAGGATGTCGTCCTTGTCATCGGCCGGCGGCGCTCGGTCATCGCGATCGCCGAGCGCCTCGGCGCGGAAGTGCCTATGCCGGCGGGAGACAATGTTCCACTGGTCGAACGTCAGGTCGTGCTGGTGCGCCGCGAGGTCAGYGGGTTGCGGATTCGCGACCTGCGCCGGCTGGCCAGCGACGAGCAGCGGCGCGGCGTCTTCATCTCGCATGTCCGCCGCCTCGGCCAGGGCATCCCCGCCCTGCCGGGCACGGTGCTCGAACAGGGCGACATCCTCACCCTCTATGGCTCGGAAGAAGCGATCACTCGCGCGGCGCCCGAGCTCGGGCATCTGCTGCCGACGACATCGGCAACGGACTTCGTCATGCTCGGCCTCGGCGTGGTCGCGGGCCTCCTGCTCGGCGAGGTCGCGATTCAGGTCGGTGCACTCAACCTGACGCTCGGCACCGGCGGCGGCGCGCTCGTCTCGGGCCTCGTCTTCGGATGGCTGCACATGCACCGGCCCCAGCTCGGCGGCATTCCGCCGCAGGCAGCCGAGTTCATGAAGGATTTCGGATTGGCGACCTTCATCGCCGCGGTCGGCCTCTCGGTCGGCCCCGACGCCATCGCCCTGCTCAAGCAATACGGGCTCGTGCTGCCCGTGCTGTCGATCCTGGTTTCCGCCCTGCCCGGCCTCGCCTCGCTCTATATCGGGCGCTACCTCCTGAAGATCGAGGCGCCGATCCTGCTCGGCGCCATCGCCGGCCAGCATTGCAGCACGCCCTCGATCAGCGCGCTGGTCTCGCTCGCCGGCAATTCGACGCCGGTGATCGGCTATACCGTAACCTATGCCATCTCGAACGTGCTGCTGCCTCTGATGGGGCCTGTGGTCGTCGGCATGGTCGGGATGATCGGCTAGATATCCAGCCGGCAGGCCAACGCCCGCGATCACTCATGCGCGATGCCTGACTTGACCTCCCCTTCCGACTTCGCCCTAAATCCGGGCGGGGGGCGTCGCAGGGACGATCATGCTACGCGCCATCATTCTCGTCGCCGGGCTTCTTGCTCTCGCTCCGCCCGCACGCGCCTTCGACAACCCGATCAGCCGCGGCCTCGCGGATTTCCTCAATATCTTCAGCGAGCAGCCAATCCCGCGCCAGGTCGTGCCATGGAACGGCAAGCAGGCGCCCGGCACCATCGTGATCTCGACGAGCCAGCGGCGGCTCTACTACGTGCTCGGAAGCGGGCAAGCGCTCCGTTATGGCGTCGGCGTCGGACGGCAGGGCTTCAGCTGGTCGGGAACGAAGACCGTCACGATGAAACGCGAATGGCCGGATTGGCGGCCGCCGGCGCAGATGCTGAAACGCCGCCCGGACCTGCCGCGCCACATGGCCGGCGGCATCGACAACCCGCTGGGCGCGCGGGCGATCTATCTGGGATCGAGCCTCTACCGCATCCATGGCTCGAACGAGCCCGATACGATCGGGGCCGCAGTGTCATCCGGCTGCATCCGCATGACCAATCGCGACGTCATCGATCTCTACGGCCGCGTACGGACCGGCACCAAAGTGGTCGTGCTGCGATGAGACACAGCGAGGGTTCCGCGTCCCCTGCCCTCGCGCAGGCCGCCCGATTCGCAGCGGTTCTCGCTGCCTTCGGGAACAGATAATCCGGACGAGACTGGCACATCACTCCGCGGCACAGCTTTTGATCAACCGAGGAGGGGGATCACTTGGTTGCGCCGAAATGGAACAGGCTGTGCCTTATCCATATCTACGGCGCTCCCTATGGAACGCGAACATGCCAACTGCGAGCGCGCGCGCGACGGAGCTCGTCGACCGCCTTTCGATCAAGCTTTACGGGTCCGAGCTTTGGGTCGTCATGGCCAATTGCGACGAGGCTCACGACATCTTCCTGCAGGCAATTTCTGCTGCGGAGAACTGCGCGATCGAACGGGCCGCTCAGTTGATCGGCAGGCTCGCGACAACCGGCACCACTCAGATCACACCGACGGCGGCGGCAGATCTCATCCGATCACTGAAGGATGAAAACGCTGTCTCGGAGTGATACGCCGCTGCCTGAAGAGATCGCCATGCAACGGCCGAATATCATGAAGGCGGATGGCTAAGCGACCCGGCGCGTTTCGGTCAGAACCCGTTCGCGCAAACCATCTGGAAAATTGACGGCGTAGCAGCGAACTGCCCGAGAACGTCAACCGTACCAGCGTAGTATGGAGAGATTTGGTGGAGCCAGGCGGAATCGAACCGCCGACCTCTTGAATGCCATTCAAGCGCTCTCCCAACTGAGCTATGGCCCCACGCGCGACGGCCGGTTTGGGGGTCGACCGTCAAAATCCGGTGTTTCATTCCGCCGCTTGGGCGGTCCGTCCGGAGCCGCCTGCCAGCGACGCAGCGGTCTATAGGCGGCCCGGACGGAAGACACAAGCGCCTAATGTCGCTTTGCCGTCATCTTTTTTCGAGGGCGGACTCAGTTGTCCTCGTCGCCCTCGATGTCCCCGTCGATCAGGTCCGCGACGTCGTCGTCGCCTTCCTCATCCTCCTCGAGGAAGGTGTCGTCATCCTCCGTGCCTATATCGTCCTCGACCTCGATATCGTCCTCGGTCGTGACGACGGCCTCCTTCTCGGACGTCTCGGCATCGGCTTCGTCGAGCGAGACGAGCTCGACCGCGCTGTCGGCGGTCTCGGCCTCGTCCTCCTCCTCAGGCTCCGGCTTGACCGGCGCCTTGGCCTGCGGCTCGAACATCGTGCGCGGATATGCCTGCCCCGTATAGGGCGAGACAATGGGATCTTTATTCAAATCATAGAACTTGCGCCCCGTGACCGGGCAAACGCGCTTCGTTCCGAGTTCCGGTTTCGCCACTGCGTCGGACCCTTCAACCATCAGTATCTGAAAAGCAGGCGCGTCCGTTAGTCGGGGCGGGCGGCGCTGTCAAATGTTGATTTGAGCCATGCGACGGCTGCGCGCAAGAGCGGGGCTGTTTCGCCCCCCTCGCATGGCAGCGTCATGACCGCGCATTGGCGCGGCTCGCGCGAGCGTGCTAGGGCGGGCGCGCACTTCGTTTGGCTCGAGCGAGAGACCCCGATCCCGTGTCCCACGACCATGAACCCGTCCCCGTCACCGCCAGCGCCGCCGGCCCGCTCAAGGGCCGCGCCCGCGTGCCCGGCGACAAGTCGATCTCGCATCGGGCGATGATCTTCGGACTGCTGGCGATCGGCGAGACCAGGGTCACCGGCCTGCTCGAGGGCGAGGACGTGATGCGCACCGCTGCGGCGGCGCGGGCGCTCGGCGCGATCGTCCACCATGACGGGCCGGGCGCCTGGCGCGTGCAGGGCGTTGGCGTCGGCGGGCTGCGCGAGCCTGATTCGATTCTGGATTTCGGCAATGCCGGCACGGGCTCGCGTCTGATGATGGGCGTCTGCGGCTCGCATCCGATCACCACGACCTTCGATGGCGATGCCTCCCTGCGCAAGCGGCCGATGCGGCGCATCCTTGATCCGCTCGAGCAGATGGGCACGGTCGTCGTTTCGCAGCAGGAGGGCGGGCGCGTGCCGCTCACCCTGCGCGGCCCGAAGGAGGCCATCCCGATCGTCTATCGCCCGCCGGTCGCCTCGGCGCAGATCAAGTCAGCGGTGCTGCTGGCCGCCCTCGCCGCGCCCGGCGAGACGACGGTGATCGAGGCGGAAGCGACGCGCGACCATACCGAGAAGATGCTGGCTCATTTCGGAGCCGAAATCACCGTGACGCCGGAAGGCGCGCATGGCCGGCGGATCGTGCTGAAGGGCCAGCCCGAATTGCAGGCCGCGCCGATCGTGGTGCCAGCAGACCCCTCCTCGGCAGCCTTCCCGCTGGTGGCGGGACTGATCGTGCCCGGCTCCGACATCCTGATCGAGAGCGTGATGACCAACCCGCTGCGCTCGGGCCTGCTCACGACCTTGCTCGAGATGGGCGCCGACATCACCATCGAGCGCGAGGCCAATGAGGGCGGCGAGACCGTCGCCGATCTGCGCGTGCGGGCTTCGAGCCTCAAGGGCGTGACGGTGCCGCCAGAGCGCGCGCCTGCGATGATCGACGAATATCCGGTGCTGGCCGTCGCGGCCTCGTTCGCCACCGGCACGACGCGGATGCGCGGCTTGCAGGAACTGCGCGTCAAGGAATCCGATCGCCTCGCCGCGGTCGAGGCCGGGCTGAAGGCCGCCGGCGTGATCTGCGCCATCGAGGGCGACGACCTGATCGTCGAGGGCTCGGGCGGCGGGCCGGTTCGCGGCGGCGGGCCAATCGCGACCCATCTCGATCACCGCATCGCGATGAGCTTCCTCGTCATGGGCCTGGCGACGCAGCAGCCGGTCGTGGTCGATGACGGCCTGATGATCGCCACGAGCTTCCCGAGCTTCATCCCGCTGATGAACCAGCTCGGAGGCCGGATCGGATGAGCGCGGCGGCGGCGCGCGGCCGGCTCGTCATCGCCGTCGACGGCCCCGCCGCCTCCGGCAAGGGCACGCTGGCGCGGCGCCTCGCGGCCCATTACGGCCTGCCCTATCTCGACACCGGCCTGCTCTACCGGATGGTGGCCCGCGCCATGCTCGATGCCGGCCACGACATACGCGATGCCGCGGCGGCCGGCGAGATCGTCAACAGCTTCGACGAGACGGCCTTTCCCGAGGACCGGCTGCGCGGCCGCGAGATCGGCGAGGCGGCCTCCGTGGTCGCGGCGATGCCGGCCGTGCGCGCGGGATTGCTGGCGCGGCAGCGGCGCTTCGCCGCCCGGGCCGGCGGCGCCGTGCTGGACGGACGCGACATCGGTACGGTGATCTGCCCCGACGCCCGCGCCAAGCTCTTCGTCACCGCGACGCCGGAGGTGCGTGCCGCGCGCCGGCACAAGGAACTCATCGGGCGTGGCGAGGCCGTGACCTTCGACGGCATCCTCGCCGATATCCGCCGGCGCGACGCGCGGGATTCCGGCCGCAGCGACGCGCCGCTCAAGGCGGCGGAAGACGCCATTACGCTCGACACCTCGGCGCTGACGGTCGAGGAGGCCGTTGCCGCCGCCATCGACGTCGTCGACGGCCGCCGGGCCGCCTGAAAGCCCCTTCCTCGCGCATTTGCTATCGAAACGGGCGCGATCAGCCGGTTTTCCACCTTGGCGATCGCATCGACCGGGCGCACACTCCGATTCGCGACAGGACGACGGAGGTGGCGATGCGGCGCTGGCTGTACGGTCTCTCATGTCTGGCAGCGGCGGCGCTCTGGCACCCCGCCCTGCCTCGAGCCCAGACGGCGGGACCGCCGCTGGAGGAGGTCGACGTCGCGCTCGTGCTGGCGGTCGACGTCTCCTATTCGATGGATCTCGACGAGCTCGCCCTGCAGCGCAACGGCTATATCGAAGCCTTCCGTTCGAAGCAGCTGCATGACGCCATCAACAAGGGCGCGATCGGCAAGATCGCCGTGACCTATTTCGAATGGGCGGGCACCGGTTTCCAGTACGTCGTTCGGCCGTGGAAGGTGATCGACGGGCCGGCAGCGGCGATGGCGTTTGCGGAGGAGCTCGGCGAGGCGCCGACGCGGCGCGGGCGGCGCACCTCGATCTCGGGCGCGATCGATCTGGGCGTGCAATTGCTCGAACAGTCGAACGTGACGGCGATGCGGCGCGTGATCGACATCTCCGGCGACGGCGCCAATAATGACGGGCGCCCGGTCACCACGGCGCGCGACGAGGCCGGGGCCAAGGGCATCGCCATCAACGGCCTGCCGGTGATGCTGAAGCAAGCCGGCTATTTCGACATCGACAACCTCGACGTCTACTACAGCGACTGCGTCATCACCGGCATCGGGGCCTTCGTCATTCCGATCCGCGAGAAGAGCCAGTTCGTCGAGGCGACGAAGACCAAGCTGCTGCGCGAGATCGCCGAGGCGCCGGCGGGCGCGACCATCCACAAGGCGCAATCCGGCAACATCGCCACCTGCCTCGCAGGCGAGCGGCAATGGCGCGACCGGATGGGGAATTGAGGCCGGCAGCAACCGTCATGCTCGGGCTTGACCCGAGCATCTCGTCAATCGGAGGCGCCAGAGCCGCGTCCTGCCTGAGATTCTCGGGTCTACGCTTCGCTCCGCCCGAGAATGACGCTGGGTGTCACGTTCCCCTTGGCTTGGCCCGCGTCGTCGGCAGCGCAACCGCGGGGTCGTCGGGCCAGAGATGGCGGGGATAACGGCCCTTCATCTCGGATTTCACCGCCAACCAGGATCCGCGCCAGAAGCCCGGCAGATCACGCGTGACCTGGATCGGCCGATGCGCCGGAGAGAGCAGCTCCAGCACCAGCGGCACGCGCCCTCCGGCCAAGGCAGGATGAATCGCGAGTCCGTAGAGTTCCTGCACCCGCACCGAAATGGTCGGCCCCGCCTCGGCGGCATAGTCGACGGCAAGCGACGAGCCGGTCGGAGCGGTGAAATGGGTCGGCGCCTCCGCGTCGAGCCGGCGCTTCATCTCCCAAGGCAGCAGGGTCGCGAGTGCTGAATCGAGATCGCCGGGCTGGATCGCCGCCAGTGAGGCACGGCCGGCGATATGAGGCGCCAGCCAGATCTCAGGCTCCTGTGACAACCCCAGGTCGGAGAGATCGGGCCAGCCCTCCTCGGGCTCGGCCTTGCGCAGAAAAGCAACGCGCTCGCGCAGCTGGTTCTGCGCCTTCGTCCAGGGCAGGAGCTCGATGCCGAGCGCAGCGACGCCCTTCGCCAACGCCTCGGCATTCTCGGGCGTATCCGCGACCGACAGCGGGCGCTCCGACAAGGCAAAAACGCCGTAGCGGCGCACCGCCCGAACGCGCAATGCGCGCGCTGTCCTGTCGAAATTCGCCTCCTCTCGCTCCGCGATGGCGAAGGGTGCGAGGCCATGGGCGACGAGGGCTGCGATCTCGGCCTCGGAGATCGCGGCCGCGGCCATGATGCGCGCCTGCTGGGCGGCCCCCGTCATCTCCGCAACGACGATGTAGGGCTCGCGCGCCAGCCGCTGCGAGGCTTCCAGCGCCGCGCCACGGCCATTGGCGAGCAGATACTGCCCGGAGCCGGGCGAGCGGGCCTTCGCGATGCGGTCCGGATAGGCGAAGGCGAGCAGGAGGCCGGGCGAGAGCGGCTCGCCAGCCGAGCACGAGGCATTCCGCTCCGCCGTGCGGGCCCAGCCTTCGGCGAGACGGCGCATGTCGCCGGCCCGGCCGCCACGCTCGCGACTGAACCGCTCCAGCCGCTCGGCGAGATCGATGGCATCCCCGCCGAGCCCGCGCTCCACCAGCACGGCGGCAAGATCGGCCGCGGCACTGGCCTGCCCGAAGCGGGCGGCAGCCACGACCATGCGGGCGAGCCGGGGCGGCAGCGGCAGTGACTGCAGGGCCCGCCCATCCGGCGTGATGCGGCCATCCGCATCGAGCGCGCCGATGCTGGCCAGCAGGGCGCGGGCTTCCTTGAGGGCAGGCGCGGGCGGCGGATCGAGGAAGGCGAGCGCTGTGGGATCACTGAGGCCCCAGGCGGCGCAATCGAGCAGGAGCGGGCTCAGATCGGCCGAGAGAATCTCGGGCCGGGCGAAGGCTTCGAGCGCGCCGGTCGCCGCTTCCTCCCAGAGCCGGTAGCAGACACCGGGCTCGGTGCGGCCCGCACGGCCACGGCGCTGATCGGCGGCGGCACGGCTGGCGCGGCGCGTCTCCAGGCGGGTGACGCCGATATCGGGCTCGTAGACGGGCACGCGAGCGAGGCCGGAATCGATCACCACCCGCACGCCCTCGATCGTAAGCGAGGTCTCGGCGATGGCCGTGGCCAGCACGATCTTGCGCCGGCCGGCTGGCGCTGGCAGCACGGCACGGTCCTGATCGCGCTGGTCGAGCGCGCCGTAAAGCGGAGCGATCTCCACGGCGGGATCGCGCAGCCTTTCGCGAAGGCGCTCCTCGACGCGGCGAATCTCGCCCTGCCCCGGCAGGAAGACGAGCTGCGAGCCAGGCTGCTCGTTCAGCGCAAGCAGGATCGTATCGACGACCTGATCCTCGATGCGCCTCAGCGGGTCGCGGCCGCGATAGCGCGTCTCGATGGGGTAGGCGCGGCCCTCGCTTTCGATCACCGGGGCATCGCCGAGAAGTTTCGCGACGCGCGCGCCGTCGAGCGTCGCGGACATGACGAGGATGCGCAAATCCTCGCGCAGGCCGCCCTGCGCATCGAGCGCCAGCGCCAGCCCGAAATCGGCATCGAGCGAGCGCTCGTGGAACTCGTCGAACAGCACGGCCGCGACGCCGTCCAGCGCCGGATCGTCGAGGATCATCCGGGCGAAGACGCCCTCGGTGACGACCTCGATGCGCGTCTTCGGCCCGATCTTCGAGCCGAGCCGAACACGCAGGCCGACGGTATCGCCGACGCGCTCGCCCAGCGTCTGCGCCATCCGGTTCGCCGCTCCGCGCGCCGCCAGCCGCCGCGGTTCCAGCACGATCAGCTTGCCGTCCTTCGTCCAGAGCTCGTCGAGCAGGGCGAGCGGCACGCGCGTGGTCTTGCCGGCGCCGGGCGGAGCGACCAGCACGGCGTTCGGCCGCGCCCGCAGGGCGACCGAGAGGTCCCCGAGGACGGCATCGATGGGTAAGGCGGTGTCAAAGGCGCGCATGCCCGGCCGATGTGGCGCAGGCGCGAGCCTCACGCAAGCCACTCGCCAGCCCGCGCTCATCATGCTAACCGCTGGCGCATGACAGAGACTGGCCAGACCCGCATCCAGAACCGCTTCCAGGCCTGCGCCCGCGAGGGCCGGGCGGCGCTGGTGACCTTCGTCACCGCCGGCGATCCCGATTTCGAGACGGGAAGCGCGATCCTCGTGGCCCTGCCCGGAGCCGGTGCCGACCTGATCGAACTCGGCGTGCCCTTCACCGACCCGATGGCGGACGGCATTCCTGTCCAGCTTGCCGGACAGCGCGCGCTCAAAGCCGGCCAGACGCTGCGCAAGACGCTCGCCATGGTCGAGACCTTCCGCAAGGCCGGCCATGACACGCCGATCGTGCTGATGGGCTATTACAACCCGATCTACGCCTATGGCGTCGAAGCCTTCCTCACCGACGCGCGCCGGGTCGGCATCGACGGCCTGATCGTCGTCGACCTGCCGCCGGAAGAGGACGAGGAGCTCTGCCTGCCGGCGCTGAAGGCCGGCGTCAGCTTCATCCGGCTGGCCACGCCCACGACCGACGACAAGCGCCTGCCCAAGGTGCTGCAGAACACCTCCGGCTTCGTCTACTACGTCTCGGTGACCGGCGTGACCGGCGGTGCCATCGCCGATTACGGCGCGGTCGGCAGCGCGGTCGCTCGGATCAAGCGCCACACCGACCTGCCGGTCGCCGTCGGCTTCGGCGTCAAGACGGCCGCCGACGCGGCCACCATCGCCAAGGGCGCAGACGGCGTCGTCGTCGGCTCTGCGCTGGTCGAGCGCGTCCGGCTTTCGCTCGACAGCGAGGGCAAGGCCACGGAAAAGACGGTTTCGGCTGTCACCTCGCTGGTCAGCGAACTCGCGCAGGGCATCCGCTCTGCGGCCAAGGCGGCCTGAGGCCGGTTTCATTCAAGGGTCGCGTCGCTTGCCCTTCGGCAGGCCCGACCTATTTCAGGCGTGACGGCGCCAAGGCCTAGAAAGCCCCCGCCGCAAGCCCATCAGGGAATCGTCCGATGAACTGGATTTCCGAAGTCGTCCGCCCGCGCATCAAGACGCTGTTCAAGCGCGAGAGCCCCGAGAACCTCTGGATCAAGTGCCCGGATTCCGGGCAGATGGTCTTCCACAAGGATGTCGAGGCCAATGGCTACGTCATCCCCGGCTCCGAGCACCATATGCGCGTCACCGCGCCGGAGCGGCTGCGCCTGACCTTCGACGACGGCAAGTGGCTCGACGTCGCCCTGCCGGAGGTGCCGGTCGATCCGCTCAAGTTCCGCGACGAGAAGCGCTATGTCGACCGGCTGAAGGACGCCCGCGCCAAGACCGGCGCACAGGATGCCTTCAAGATCGGCTACGGCCGGGTCAAGGGCCTGCCGATGACGCTGGCGGCGCAGGACTTCCACTTCATGGGCGGCTCGCTCGGCATGGCCGCCGGCGAGGCCTTCGTCAAGGGCGCCGAGACCGCGCTCGAGAAGAAGACGCCTTATGTCGTCTTCGCGGCGTCGGGCGGCGCGCGCATGCAGGAGGGCATCCTCTCGCTGATGCAGCTGCCGCGCACGACGGTGGCGGTGCGGCGCCTGCGCGCGGCCGGCCTGCCCTATTTCGTCGTGCTGACCAATCCGACGACCGGCGGCGTCACCGCCTCCTACGCCATGCTGGGCGACATCCACATCGCCGAGCCCGGCGCGCTGATCGGCTTCGCCGGCCCGCGCGTGATCGAGCAGACGATCCGCGAGAAGCTGCCGGAAGGCTTCCAGCGCTCCGAATATCTCAAGGACCACGGCATGGTCGACATGGTCGTCCACCGCCGCGAGATCCCCGAGACCTTGGCCCGGCTCGGCCGCCTGCTGACCAAGCAGCCACCTGTGAAGGAAGAAGTCGCGGTGGCCGCACGCCCGGTGGTCGAGGCGGTCTGAGGTCGTTTGCGGCAGGGGGCCGTCACATCATGGGGTCTTCCGACACGCTGCTTGCGCGCTTCATGGCGCTGCACCCCAAGCTGATCGACCTCTCGCTCGGCCGCATCCTGACCCTGCTGGAGCGGCTCGGCGACCCGCATAAGCGCCTGCCGCCGGTGATCCACGTCGCCGGCACCAACGGCAAGGGCTCGACCATCGCCTTCATGCGGGCGATCCTCGAGGCGGCGGGCCTGCGCGTCCATGTCTACACCTCGCCGCATCTGGTGCGTTTCCACGAGCGCATCCGCATCGGCGCGCCCGGCGGCGGCCGTTTCGTCGACGAGGCGGTGCTGGTCGAAGCGTTGGAGCGCTGCGAGCGCATCAATGCCGGCGATGCCATCCCCTTCTTCGAGATCACGGCTGCGGCGGCCCTGCTGCTGTTTTCAGAGCATGAGGCGGATGTCGTGCTGCTCGAAGTCGGGCTCGGCGGCCGCTTCGACGCGACCAATGTCATCGCCCATCCCGCCTGCACCGTGGTGACGCCGGTCTCGCTCGACCATGCCGAGTATCTCGGCGACACCGTGACCAAGATCGCGGCCGAGAAGGCCGGCATCTTCAAGCGCGGCGCGCCGGCGGTGATCGCCCCGCAGGAGCCGGAGCCGACGGCGGTGCTCGAAGCCACGGCCGAGCGCGTCGGCGCCTCGAAAATCTTGATCGGCGCGCAGGATTTCAACGTCCACGAGGCCGGCGGGCGACTGGTCTACGAGGATGGCGACGGGCTGCTCGACCTCCCGCTGCCGCGCCTGGCCGGGCGCCATCAGCACATCAATGCCGGCACCGCGATCGCGGCGCTGCGTGCGGCCGGCTATGGCGGCCTGCCGGCGCGGGCCTTCGAGGAGGGCATGCGCAACGCCGACTGGCCGGCGCGGCTGCAGCGGCTGGCTCGCGGGCACCTCGTCGGGATCATGCCCGAGCGGGCCGAACTCTGGCTCGATGGCGGCCACAACCCGGATGGCGGGCGCGTGCTGGCCCAGGCCATGGCCGATCTCGCCGACCGCAACCCTGCGCCTTTGGTGATGATCGCGGGCCTGCTCTCGACCAAGGACGCCGCCGCGACACTGGGCCATTTCAAAGGGCTGGCGCAGGCGCTCTATGCCGTGCCGATCCAGAACTCGCTGGCCGCACGCCCGGCGGAAGAAGTGGCTGAAGCGGCCCGCAATGCCGGGCTGGCGGCGGAGGTTTCAGGCTCGGTCGAGCAGGCGCTGCGGACGATCGCGGGCCGCGACTGGCCGGCGCCGCCGCGCATCCTGATCTGCGGCTCGCTTTATCTCGCCGGCGAGGTGCTCTCGGCCAACGGCACACCGCCGACCTGAACAGCGGCCGGCGGACTACGATCATTGAGGCGGGGAAAGCCATGCCAGTTCCCGGACTGACCGTTCTCGCCGCGACGCTGCTGTGCGGAATGCTCGGCGGCTGCGTCACCTCCGGTGATCCAGCGCCGCCTGCAGCCGAAGGCGCCGAGCGCGTCACGGCCGGCAAGCCGACTTTCCTGCAGCAGACCTATATGACGATGGACACAAGCTGCCGGCCGGTGAAGCCGCCCACGGCCGTCCTGACCGAGCCGCCCCGGCACGGCAAGGTGCGCATGGCCAAGCGGAACGCCAAGGCCGAATACCGGCCCGGCGACCATCAGCACTGCGACGGCAAGATCGGCCCCTCGCTCGCCTTCGAATACACGTCACGCCGGAATTATCGCGGACCGGACCGCTTCGGGGTGCGTGTGCGCTACAGCGACGGCGAGATCCGGCATGCGCAGTTCAAGGTCGAGGTCGACTGAGACGACGGGGAGAGCGGCATGCAACGCAACTTCGGAGCCGGAGGACCGGCCGTATCCGCGATCGGCCAAGGCAGCTGGTACAGCGAGCAGGGCGACCGGCGCGAGGCCATTGCCGCGTTCCGGCGCGGGCTCGATCTCGGACTTGACCATATCGACACTGCCGAGATGTATGGCGACGGCCGCTCCGAGGCGCTGATCGGCGAAGCCATCACTGGGCGACGCGACGAGGTCTTCCTCGTCTCGAAGGTACTGCCGCACAACGCCTCGCGGCAGGGTGTGCGCGCCGCTTGCGAGCGCTCGCTGAAGCACCTCAAGACCGACCGGCTCGACTGCTACCTGCTGCATTGGCGCGGGCCACATCCGCTGGCCGAGACCTTCGCCGCCTTCGAGGCGCTGAAGCAGGAGGGCAAGATCCTGTCCTGGGGCGTCAGCAATTTCGACGAGGACGATCTCGACGAGGCGCTGGCGGCTGCCGGCAAAGGCAGGATCGCCTGCAACCAGGTGCTCTACCATCTGCGCGAGCGGGCCATCGAGCATGCGGTGATCCCGTGGTGCGAGCGCAACGGCGTCGCCGTCACCGCCTACAGCCCGTTCGGGCACGACGACTTTCCGGCCCCCGGCAGCGCGCAGGGCAAGATCCTCGCCGAGATCGCCGCGGCGCATGACGCGTCTCCCCGGCAGGTCGCGCTCGCCTTCCTGACGCGGCGCACGAGCCTCTTCGCGATCCCGAAAGCGGGCAAGGTCGGCCATGTCGAGGACAATGCCGGGGCGCTGCGTCTTGCCCTCTCGGAAACCGAGATCGCGCGGATCGACGCCGCCTTCCCGCTCGGCCGCAAGCCCCATGCGTTGCCGATGATTTGATCTGCGCTGGAAACCACGATCCACCTTCGCGCTTTACAGGCTGCGGCGCCCGCGCTTTCCTAGAGTCAAGGGCGACGGCCGTCAGAGCCTCACCAACGCCCGCTCAACAGTTGCGTCTTCGGAGTTTGGGCGATGCGTCGTGTTCTCGGCATCCTGGCCGTTTTGTTCCTGTCCGTCTTCGGCGCCGCCAAGGCGCAAGCCGGCGTCGATGTGCGAGTGGACATCGCCGCGCAGCGGATGACGGTGGCTACCACCGACGGCGAAATCTACGAATGGAAGATCTCGTCAGGGCGCAAGGGGTTCCGCTCGCCGAACGGCCAGTACCGCCCGACCCGGCTCGAAAAGAACTGGTATTCGCGCAAATATGGCGGCGCGATGCCTTATGCGGTGTTCTTCCGCGGCGGCTACGCGATCCATGGCACGACGGCCGTCGGCGCGCTCGGCCGCCCGGCCTCTCATGGCTGTATCCGCCTGCACCCCGCCAATGCCGCCAAGCTGTTTGCGCTGGTGAAGAAGCATGGCGCCGGCCAGACCCGGATCGCGCTGAACGGGGCCGCGACCGACAATCTCTCGCGCTTCGCGAAGGCGCCCGGCGGCTCGAAGGCCCGGTTCGCCAACACGGCACCGACCAAGCACAAGATCGCGAACAGCAGCGGCACCAAGGCACAGATCGCCAAGGCCAAGCCGCGGCATCAGGACAGCACGATCGCCCAGCAAGGGCGGTCCAATGGCTGGGAAGCGGCGCGCGGCCAGATCCTGCTGCGGCCCGCGCTGCCGGCTAATGCCTATGGCTACCAGCCCTATTACCCGAGCGGCTATGGCTATGGCTGGCGCTGAGATCGACGTCAGACGCTAGATCGCTTCCGGCGCGATCCTGAGCCAGCCTTCCAGCGTCTCACCGGGCGCCAGCCGCTTCAGCGGCGCGGCCGCCCGCGCGGCCGGCTCGCTCGGCGCGCCGATGGCGTGGCTCTGCGGCTCGACGCAGAGGAAGTCGGCCCCGGGTGGCGACCAGACCACCGGGCAGTTCAGGCTGTCGCTCGCCGTCAGCGTGATGGCGAGGCCGGTCGAGGGCGTCTCGATCCGAGCGCTGCCGTCCCAGTCGAAAAAGCTCCAGGCCGTCACCGTATCGGAGCGGAACGGCCGCGCATCGGCGTAAGGGCCGCCCTGGGTGAAAGCTTCCTGCCCGATCGCCCGAAAGGCTTCGCCGAAGACCAGCGCGCCGGCTGCCCGCATGGTCAGGCGCGTATCGGCCGCGCACGGAAACCAGGGATGATGGCCGATCCCGAACGGTAGCGCCGTCTCGGCCTCGTTCGTGATCGACAGGCGAATGGTCATACCGGCTTCGTCCAGTATGACTTCCTGCCGGGCACGGTAGCGATAGCGGTCGGGACCGTCGATGCGCCGATGCTCGATGACGGTATGACCGCGGTCATACCGCAGAACCTCCCAGGCGGCCTGCCAGCCGAAGCCATGGATGGTGCCTGACGGATCGTTGGCGGGAACCTGAAAACGGGTTTCGCCGTCGTCCACCACGCTTCCGAAGGCCCGGTTGGCGAAGGGCAGCATCGCCCAGCTGCCGAAGAAGTTCGGAGAAGCGGTCGAGGCCGTCCGATCAGCCGGCGGATGCAGCACATCATGCCGGCGCCCATCCGGGCCGGTCCAGACGAGCCGCGAGACGATGCCCCCGATCTCCGGTATGACCACGGCTTCCAGGCCGCCGGCTTGCAGTTGCAGCATCGCGCTCGTCCGATTCGTTCGTTCCCGTCGAACCGCAGCGTTGCCGCGATTGCAGGGCGGGCACAAGCCGGCGCGCCTTGACCATGTCCGGTACGGCAGTGACAGTCGCGCGCCATTGCCGGAGTCTGCCATGCCCAAACCTTTGATCGCGCTCGACTGGGGTACGACCCGCGCGCGCGCCTTCCTGATCTCGGAAACGGGCGCGGTGCTGCAGCGGCGCATCGCCGATCAGGGCATCCAGTCCGTGCCGGCTGGCGGCTATCCCGCCGCATTCGAGACGCTGGCTGGCGATTTCCGGCGCGCCGCGCCCGATGCGGCCATCGTGCTCGCCGGCATGGTCGGCAGCCGCAATGGCTGGATCGAGGCGCCCTATGTCGCCTGCCCGGCCTCTGCTGACGAGATCGCGGCAGCTTCGATCCGCGCGGCGCTCGACGATCACACCACGGCCACCATCCTGCCGGGCCTGAGCTGCGACGAGGGCGCCTTCGACGTGATGCGCGGCGAGGAGACACTGATCGTCGGGCTCGGCCTGGAGAACGGCATCGCCTGCCTGCCCGGGACGCATTCGAAATGGGCCGAAATCAGGGACGGGCGAATCGTCCGCTTCGCCAGCTTCATGACCGGAGAGGTCTACGGGCTGCTGCGCAACGGCTCGATCCTGGGCCGCCTCGCGGAAGAACCGTCGGGTGAGGATGCTTCAAACGGAGCGACACGCGGCCGGGCAGGCGCACAACGTGCCGGCGGCCTGCTCAACACGGCCTTCGCCGCCCGCACCGAGGTCCTTGCCGGCCGGATGCGCGGCGGCGAGGTCGGTCCCTATCTCTCGGCGCTGCTGGTCGGGCAGGAGATCTTGGGAGCGCAGTCGCTGTTCGGGCGGCGGGAAGAGATCCACCTCGTCGCCGACGGTGCGTTGGCCGAGAGCTATGGCGCCGCGCTGGAAGCGGCAGGCCTTACCGTCAGGCTGACCACGCCCGAGGACGCCTTCGTCGCCGGCATCAGGCGTCTCGCAGACGGACTCACCGGGTAATCGCCGTCGCCTGCCCTGCCGCTGCAGCGACACGGGCTGGCAGAACGACATGCCGGTAAGCGTGGATTAAGCCTGCGCGCGATCGGCGCCGGGCGCGCCGCCGTTGCAGACAATCGCGGAGACCCTCTTCACCCTTCGTCAGGGGACCGGCCCGATGATGACGGACTGGATCAGGCTGGGGAAGGCCGTGACATCGCATCCCTCGATATGGGCCCTGGGCATGGCCGGCTTCGCCATTGTCGGCTCGCTCGGTTATACGCAATGGCTCGCGCAACGCAGTGAAGGCGCAGCGCCGGTGGTGGCCGTCGCCTCAGCGGAAAGGCCCATCCCCGGGCCGCGCCAGCCCGTGACGCTTGCCGTATCCGCCGATTATCGCGGGCACTACATCGTCCATCCCAGCGTCGAGAACTACCGGATCAAGATGATGGTTGACACAGGTGCCAGCATCGTCGCGCTGACCGCGGCCGATGCCCAGGCGCTGGGCATCAAGTCGGACGCCAATGCGCGCAAGATGATGCTGAGCACGGCAAACGGCACCGTCACGGGCTATCGCACGGTGCTGCGCGAAATCCGGCTCGGTGACATCGTCGTGCGCAATGTCGACGCCGTCGTGCTGCCCGAGCGGGCCCTCTCGATGAGCCTGCTGGGCAACTCCTTCCTCAGCAAGCTGCAGGGCTACGAGGTCCAGACGGGGCGGATGGTGCTGCGGGGTTGAAAGGCGGCCGCCGAGGCCGGCAACGGGTCCCGAACGTGTCTCGCCCCGCTCAGGTGAACTTGGGGCAACCCTTCACGTCGGCGCGCACGATCTGCTCGATGCTGTTATCGCCATCGGCCTTGCCGTTGCGCGGCCTAGTATAGATCGGATTATCGCCGAGCGTGATCTTGCTGAAAAGGCCCTCGCCGATCAACGGCGTGAATTCGTAGCTCGCTCGCGCCATGATGACGGAGGTGTTGGCGATCCGCGCACTTTCGGGCACGGTCACGGTGTCGCCGCGCTTGGGCGCGGCGGTACCCTCCGGATAGCTGCTCGACCAGCAGACCTTGCCGATGCGGTTGGCATCGATGACGATACTGGCGATGACCATCTTGACCTTACTGGCGTCGTAGGGAAGCAGGACCGTTTCAGACGCTTTGAAGATGTTGGTGATTTCCGCCGTCGGAATCGTCTGGAGGCGCGCCGTAAGATCGCTCAGAGATGAAGTCAGCTGGGTGACCTTGCGATTGATCATGACCATCTGTGAGAGGTTGACCAATCCGATATAAGCGATCGCAATCACGGGAAGCACGATCGCGGCCTCGATGGCCGCCACGCCGTCAGAGGCGTCGCGGAAACGGCGCCACGGGCTGAAGACGCTCTTGAGTTTCATCTTCGCTCCGGATCGCGTCATGGGACGAACGGCTCCGCCCGGAAGGTCATGCTTGCAACGAGGCCGCGCCGACCGGAACCCGCGCCGCCTATGTTGGCGAGATCCTTCGACGCCCAGCTCGTGAGAAGCAGCTTGTAGTCGAGCACCGCCCGCACGACGACGATCTGACCGGTGTCGGGCTGGCGGTAAGAGAAGCTGCTCGTATCGAGATTGCCGCCCGCAAGAGGATTGCTGCTGGCCGTACCGGAACTCGCCCCCGAGAAGTCGCTATAGGTGCTGACATCAATAGCCAGCTTGGTGCAGTCGATGAGTTTCATCGGCGCCCGCGCACAGACGTCGTCGCGGAATGCGGCTGCATTGACTGAGGCAGTGCTGGACGAGTAGCGGCTGCGCGACTCGCCGGTCAACAGCGCGCGCGACGCCTGCGACAGCGATTCCTCCAGGACCTGATTGGTCCAGAACATCAGCCCCGTCTCGATGATAGCCCACGTCAGCATGAAGAAGGGCAACGCAACGAAGCCGAACTCGATCGCCGTCGCCCCGTTCTCGGAACGCTGGAAGCGCCTGATGATGGAACGCCGGCCGCGGCCCTTCCGCCCGGCTGTTGTGCCGGTCTGCTCCGCTGGTGCCATAGGATCAAACATTCGCTGGCCTCGCCGAGCCTGTCGCTCCGACCAGCTGATATCTAAGCCAAAACAATTGCCGATCGGTTAGGGGTGTTTCGCTGCCACCGCCTGCAAGGCAAAGATTTTATTTACCTTGAGCACTTCCGAGCACGCCCGCGCCTACGCGCGCGTCAACACCTAATAGGATCGGCCGCGATCGAACGGCCAGGCTTTCCGACGAACTACTTGCACTTGGCGTTGGGCTAACGCCAACTATTTGGGCGCGGCACCATTGCCGGTTGCCTGAGTGTTGCGGGCCGACGCCTGGCCTCCAACTTCGCCGAAATACTTCTGGGCGTCACCAAGCTGCGCAGCAGGCTGGCATACCGGCGTGCAGGAATAGCTCTCGCGCTCCATGCCCCGCTGCACCGTCAGCACCGCCTCGGACGCCGCGCCGACGCGAACCAGCGACTCGGCCAGAAGCGTGCCCGTTCCGTCCAATGCGATCAGGTTGGTCACGCCGAAGCTCTTGCCGGTGACCACCATGACACCATTGCGCTGCACGGCCACGTCCGCGATGGCCGGATTGCCGACGATGACCGTCTGCGCCTTCTCGGGCAAGCGCACGACCTTGGCATGATCAACCAGGACCATCACGCTTTCGGCCTGGCTCTCCTGCGGCGCAGCCGTCGCCGGACCGCTGGTCGAGCAGGCCATGACGAAGACCATGGCGACCAGCCAAGGCGCGGAACGACGGCACCTTTCCGGCGTGTGGTTGGTCGACATGGCGGGCCTCAAGCTCTGCGATGTCACCAGACAAGCGCAAAATGATGAACCAAGTCTTAAAAACGATGACGGCAGCGACTTCATCGATCTTTTCTCCGCCTAACGAAGCGGAATGCCTTCCAAAAATCTCGTTGAGCGATCATTGATATCAAACTAAAACGTGAATGCAGTATCGGTTAAATATCTTATTTACCGACAAAAACCTAGATTAATTCTTGCTTATTGCATGAATCCCTTTCTATTCGTCCTTTAAATTGGGCGTTAACCACGGCGAAAACATCATCTCAAAGCGCCCAATTCTTTGATCACTTTAACTGATCGGCAAGAGGGGCGGGCTAATGTCGTTCCTGTCGCTGACCGAAGCCGCTTCAGAGCGAAGGCAGCCGTCAAACCGTGGTGTAAGGAGTTTCAGCATGACCAATCTTTTCGCTCGCTTCGTCAAGGACGAGTCCGGCGCCACCGCCATCGAGTACGGCCTGATCGCCGCCCTGATCGCCGTCGTTTGTATCGCTACCTGGACGACCATCGGCAGCAATCTGAAGGCGCGGTTCCAGGAAGTCGAAAGCGGCCTCATCAAGAAGTCCTGAGGATTCTCACAGGCGGCCCTCAGGGTTGCCGAGCGCATCCGAGAACGCCCCGGCATGGCCGGGGCGTTCTGCCGTTTTTACACTTCTCCGACCATTCCCGCCGTTTTCGTAAGGCTTTGGTGAGGCCTGCGTGCGACTGTCACACCCTCGCTCGGATCGGACCAGCCCATGTCACTCCCACTGATTATTATGCTTGGTGTGTTTCCTTTCGCCATGGCCTATGCCGCAGCGAGCGATCTCGTCTCGATGACGATCTCGAACCGGCTTTGCCTCTCCCTGGTCATTTCCTTCGCGCTTTGCGCCGCGCTGCTGGGCCTCAGCCTCAACGACATCGCCTGGCATCTGGCAGCCGGCATGCTGGTGCTCGTCGGCGCCTTCGGCCTATTCGCCGCGGGCTGGATCGGCGGGGGCGATGCCAAGCTCGCGGCAGCGACTGCCCTGTGGTTCGGCTTCGACGAGTTGATGCCGTATCTCGTCTTTTCCAGCTTCGCCGGCGGATTGCTGACGCTGCTGATCTTGCATTTGCGCTCGCATCCTCTTCCTTCGATGGCTGCCAACTGGGGCTGGGCACAGCGCCTGCACGCGCCGAAGGAGGGCGTTCCCTACGGAATCGCTCTCGCCTTCACCGCCTTGCTCATCCTGCCGGAGACCGCAATCTGGCGCGCCGCAGTCGGCGTCTGACGGCATACGGCGACCTTACGTCATACCTCATCAAAAAATATACGTCCGATTAACCATAAGTTGACGTTTCACGACGACGATCCAGGACATGAGCCGGCTCCGCCTGGCTGAGGATCGGACGCCGATGAGTCCCGCACGCATCATCATTCTCGTGATCGCACTGGCCGCGGGCCTGGGCGCCGCTCTCCTCGTGCAGCAGCCGTCGCAGGCTCCGGCGCCGGTGGCCAAGGTCGAGCAGGCGCCAACCGTGCCCGTGCTCGTCGCGGCAACCGACATCCCGATCGGCAACACAGTAGCGGCCAACGATCTGCGCTGGCTGAACTGGCCGCTGGCCAGCGTGCCGAACGGAATCATCCGCAAGGATGAAGCGCCCGAAGCCGAGAAGGAGATCATCGGCCAGTTGGCGCGCTACGCCATTCTCGGTGCCGAGCCAATCCGGCGCGAGAAGCTGATCAGGACCGACGGGACAGGCTTCCTCTCGGCCGTGTTGCCGTCCGGAATGCGCGCGGTGGCCATCAGCACCGATAGCCGCGGCGCCAGTACCGCAGGCGGTTTCATCCTTCCCAACGATCGCGTCGACGTTGTCTCCACCTGGCGCGGCGAATCCACCTCCGGTCGCGGCGAAGCCCAGGTCAGCGAAACCATCTTGCGCAACATCAGGACTCTGGCGATCGGCCAGAACGTGCAGGAGCGCAACGGCGAGAAGGTCGTGGTCGGCGAGACCGCGACGCTCGAGGTCGATCCCGGGCAGGTCGAGATCCTGATCCAGGCGCAGAAGACCGGGACGCTCTCGCTGGCGCTGCGCAGCCTGAAGGACGCGAATGAACCGGCACCGCCAGCCTCGGCCGACAATTCCATGACCCTGGTGCGCTACGGTGTCACCTCGAAGAGCGTGAAGCCATGACCAGATGCTCTCTTCGCCTCGCGACGGCTCTCGCGCTCGTTCTGCTGGCCGGCAGCGCCAACGCACAGTCGACCGGCAGAGATGCCGCTCCGGTGCTCAATGTCGGCGCGAGCGAGCACGCGATTTCACGCAAGCTCGACCTTTCGATCGGCCGTTCTCTGATCGTCGAACTGCCACGAGACGCCAAGGAAGTGTTCGTCGCGAACCCGAAGGTCGCAAATGCGGTGGTCCGGACCGCACGCAAGCTTTTCATCATCGGCATCGCCGACGGGGCGACCTCGATGTTCGTGATGGACGGCGACGGCCGCCAGATCACCGCCCTCGAGATCAATGTCGGGCGGGACCTCAATGTCCTGCGCCAGACGCTACGCACCGCGCTGCCGAATTCGCAGATCGAGATCAAGCCCGCAGGCGACTCGATCCTACTGGTCGGGACCGTGCCCAACGCGTCCGAAGCGACGCAGGCCGTCGACATCGCCAATGCCTTCGTCGGAGTCTCCGACAAGAACGCCTCCAAGGGCGCCGTCATCAACTCGCTGACGATCCGCGACCGCGACCAGGTCATGGTCAAGGTGACGGTGTCCGAGGTCTCGCGCAAGGCGATCAAGCAGCTCGGCATCAACTCGACCGGCGAGTGGAAGCTGGGCAAGTTCTCGATCACGCCGAGCATCGACAACCCCTTTTCGCTGTCTCCTCAGGCGCTATCCGCCACGGCGATCGGAGCCGGCATCGGCAATTCGCAGAACTTCACCCTGCGAGCCCTCGAGCGGGCGGGCCTCGCCCGCGTCCTGGCCGAACCAAACGTCACCGCGATCTCCGGCGAGAGCGCCAAGTTCACGGCAGGTGGCGAAGTCCCTGTTCCGACCGGCTATACCTGTGACCCGGCCAAGGCCGTCTGCACGCTTGGCGTCCAATACAAGCCGATCGGCGTCGCCCTCAACTTCACGCCGATCGTGCTCTCGGCCAACAAGATCAGCATGCGCATCGCGACCGAGGTCACCGAGCTCGACTTCGAGAACCAGATCGTGCTCCAGGGCGGAGCCGGCCAGCCCACCGTCACTGTCCCGGCGTTCCGCGTGCGCAAATCCGACACGACCGTTGAATTGCCATCCGGTGGCACGCTGGCCACCGCAGGCCTGATCCAGCGCGTCTCCAAGTCATCGCTCAACGGCCTACCTGGGCTCATGAACCTGCCGATCATCGGGGTGCTGTTCCGCTCGCGCGACTATCAGCGCGAGGAAACCGAGCTGATGATCACGGCCACTCCCTACATCGCCAAGCCGATGCAGCCGAACGAGGTCCAGCGCCCCGATGACGGCTTCGTGGAATCCCACGATGCCCAGGCCATCCTGCTCGGACGCCTCAACAAGCTCTACGGCAGCGGCGGCGGCCCGATCCCACAGGCGTACAAGGGCCGCGTCGGCTTCATTGCCGACTAAGCGAACCGAATGGATAGCATCATGATGGATCGCCCGACCATGACGGTTCCCTTCCAGGAGAGAGCCATCGCCCCGCGCCTTCTGGCCTTTGCATTGGCTTTCGGTGCGCTCGCCGGCGGATGCGCCGGCAAGGGCGCGCAGGCAGATCCGCCTTCCATTGCGCCAGTGGATACCCGGGAACGACATCCGATCGTGCTGCGCGATGCGCCCCGCTCGCTCGACGTCTTCGTCGGCCGCGCAGGGGGCTCGCTCGACAGCCGTCAGGCCGAGGATGTCGCGGGTTTCGCCCGGGAATACCGGAGGTCCGGAAAGGGCGGCCTCGTCGCGGAGGTTCCAAAGGGCTCGCGCCGCGAGGGGGCGACGCATGACACGCTCAGCGGTATCCGCGCGACCTTGGCCCGCAATGGCGTATCGCCGAATGCTCTGAGCGTTCGCAGCTATCCAATCCAGGATCCAGGCCTCGCGTCGCCGATCCGCCTCAGCTTCGCGTCGCTCCAGGCCGTCGTGCCGCACCAGTGCGGGCAGTGGCCGACCGATCTCGGCAGCTCCGACTTCAAGTTCTCGGCATCCAACGAGCCATACTGGAACCTCGGCTGTTCTTCTCAGGCCACGCTGGCGGCCCAGGTCGCGGATCCAATCGACCTGGTCAGGGCTCGCGACGAAGGCCGCCCCGACATCGTCAAGCGTATGGGTGCCATCGCCAAGATTCGCGAAGGCAAGGATCCCTCGACGCAGTATCGCCAGCAGACACCACAGATCAATGCGACGGTGGGAGGCGGCAGCTAATGCAGCCCATGACGAACGAAACACCGGCGCCCGAGGCGAACGAAGAGACCATCGCGCCGCTGCCGCGCATCACGCTGCAGGCCTTTTGCGAGACACCGGCCGTCGCCGCGACGATGCAGGCGGCGGTCGCCGACCGGCGCATGGACAAGACCCATGCCCGCATCCAGATGGGCGGACCAGCCGCAGCCGTCGAGACCTTCCGAACGGCACCGACGCCGAACGTCATCGTGGTCGAGACCGTGTCGGACCCGGCGACCCTGATCGCGCATCTCGATATGCTGTCGGAAAGCTGCGATCCCGGCACGAAGGTCGTGGTGATCGGCCATGTCAACGACGTGCAGCTCTATCGCGACCTGCTGCGCCGCGGCATCAGCGAATACCTGATCGCACCGCTTGGGACGCTCGATCTGCTGCGCACGCTCTCAGAGCTCTATATCACGCCGGAAGCGCGCAATCTCGGCCGGGTCATCGCGGTGGTCGGCGCCAAGGGCGGTGTCGGCTCCTCGACCATCGCACACAACATGTCTTGGGCGATCGCGCGCAATCTCGATGCCTCCACGGTGGTCGTCGATCTCGACATCGCCTGGGGCACGGCCGGTCTCAACTTCAATCAAGATCCGCCCCAGGGGATCGCGGAAGCGGTGTTCGCGCCCGAGCGCCTCGACGCCAACCTGCTCGACAGGCTCCTGTCGCGCTGCAGCGACAATCTCGCCCTCCTCGCGGCGCCGGCGGTCCTCGACCGGACCATCGATCTTGACGAAGACGCCCTGGAGCAGTTGCTGGAGCTGCTGCGCGCCAGCGTCCCCTGCATCGTCCTCGACGTGCCGCACCAGTGGAGCAGCTGGGTCAAGCGGACTCTCATCAGCGCCGACGAGATCGTGGTGGTGGCCGAGCCAGAGCTCGCATCCCTGCGCAACGCCAAGAACATCGTCGATCTGTCCCGCGCCACCCGGCCCAACGATGCGGTCGCCCGTCTCGTGCTGAACAAGGTCGGCGTGCCCAAGCGGCCGGAGATCAATGCCAGCGAGTTCGCCAAGGCACTCGGCATCGACGTTCTCTGCACGATCCCCTTCGACGCGCAGCTCTTCGGCACGGCCGCCAACAACGGCCAGATGATCGCCGAGGTCCAGGCGGGCAGCAAGGCGAGCGAAGCTTTCACGCAGATCGCAAGCGCGCTGACCGGCCGCGGCGAAGCCAAGCGCAGCCGGCGCAGCCTGTTCGAGCCGCTCGTCTCGAAGCTGAAACGCCGCAAGGCCTCTTGATGACGGTGGACCGGCCAGACGGAAAGCCAGCCGGGAGATCAGGCCAGGCAGTCGAGCATGCGCGCGCCGAAGCGGCGCGTGCGGGAGTGTGCTGAGATGTTCGGGAAGCGATCCGCGGCCGCGACCGTCGCGCCGTCCCTGAGCGCGAAGAGCCCTGCGGCTCTGCAACCGGCGCCGCGCAAGCTGGAACAAATCCAGCCCGGCGCCGAGGAACGCAAGGCCGCGCCGGTCGAGGCGCCGACGCGGTCCGAAGAATACTATCAGATGAAGAGCATGATCTTCGGGGCGCTGATCGAGGCCATCGATCTGTCGCAGCTCGCGAAGCTCGACTCCGAATCGGCGCGGGAGGAAATCCGCGACATCATCAACGAGATCATCTCGCTGAAGAACGTCGTGCTTTCGATCGCCGAGCAGGAGGAACTGCTCGACGACATCTGCAACGACGTCCTCGGTTACGGCCCGCTCGAACCCTTGCTGGCGCGCGACGACATCGCCGATATCATGGTCAACGGCGCGGGCAGGACCTTCATCGAGACGGGCGGCAAGATCCAACTCACCAACATCCGCTTCCGCGACAATGCGCAGCTGATGAACATCTGCCAGCGCATCGTCAGCCAGGTCGGGCGGCGCGTCGATGAAAGCTCGCCGATCTGCGACGCGCGCCTCGCCGACGGCTCGCGCGTCAACGTGATCGCGCCGCCGCTCGCCATCGACGGGCCCGCCCTGACGATCCGCAAATTCAGGAAGGACAAGCTGACGCTCGACCAGATCACCAAGTTCGGGGCGATCTCGCCGGCCGGCGCGGAGATCCTGAAGATCATCGGCCGCGTCCGCTGCAACATCGTGATCTCCGGCGGTACGGGCTCCGGCAAGACCACACTGCTGAACTGCCTGACCAACTACATCGACCATGACGAGCGCGTCATCACTTGCGAAGACGCCGCCGAACTCCAGCTGCAGCAGCCGCATGTGGTGCGTCTCGAGACGCGCCCGCCCAACCTGGAGGGCACCGGTGCAGTGACGATGCGCGACCTCGTCAAGAACTGCCTGCGCATGCGGCCCGAGCGTATCATCGTCGGCGAGGTGCGCGGACCGGAAGCCTTCGACCTGCTCCAGGCCATGAACACCGGCCATGACGGCTCGATGGGCACGCTGCATGCCAATACGCCGCGCGAGTGCCTCAGCCGTATCGAGTCCATGATCACGATGGGCGGCTTCTCGCTGCCGTCGAAGACTTTGCGCGAGATGGTCTGCTCCTCGATCGACGTGATCATCCAGGCGCAGCGCATGCGCGATGGCTCGCGCCGCATCACGCACATCACCGAGGTGATGGGCATGGAAGGCGATGTGATCACGACGCAGGATCTCATGGTCTACGACGTGCTCGGCGAGGACGCCTCCGGCAAGCTGATGGGTCGCCACCGCTCGACCGGCATCGGCCGGCCGCGCTTCTGGGAACGAGCACGCTATTTCGGCGAGGAGCAACGCCTCGCGGCCGCCCTCGATCAGATGGAACAGGTCGGCGAAGGTCATGCAGCCTGAACGGAGGCCCTTGTCGGGAGCCCGCACATGAACTCGAGCACGCTCGCTGTCGCCGCATTGGCCATGCTCGCCGTTGGCGGCGTCGCCTATGCCCTGCTCTATCCTATGCTGAGCGGCGAAAACCGGGCCGAGAAACGGCGCAAGGACTTCGCCGGTCCAAGCACGATACGCAGCATCGACCGGGAGGCGCAGGCCAGGGCGAAGCGCGGGCAAGTCGCGCAGAGTCTCAAGGACATCGAGAGCCGCGAGAGCGCGCGCCACAAGCTGACGCTCGAACAACGCATCGGCCAGGCGGGCTTAAACTGGACCCGTCAGAAATACTACGTGGTCAGCGCGGCGACCGCGGTCGTTACCGGGCTGGTTCTGTGGGTACTGAGCGGCAATGCGATTCTCGGCGGCGCAGGTCTCTTCATCGGGGCGCTGGGGCTCCCGGCCTGGTTCTTGAAGCATAGCAAGACCAGGCGCCTGAAGCGGTTCGGCATCGAGTTTCCAAACGCGCTCGATGTGATCGTGCGCGGCATCAAGGCGGGCCTTCCCGTCAATGACTGCTTGCGCATCATCGCTTCCGAAGCGAGCGACCCCGTCAAGGGCGAATTCAGACAGATCATCGAGACCCAGACGCTCGGCCTGCCGCTCCCCGAGGCCGTCGCAAAGCTCCCCGAGCGGATGCCCTGCGCGGAAGCTAGCTTCTTCGCAATCGTCGTCGCAATCCAGCAGAAGACCGGCGGCAACCTGTCCGAGACGCTGGCGAACCTCTCGCGCGTGCTGCGCGAGCGGCGCAAGATGCGCGACAAGATCCAGGCCGTTTCGATGGAAGCCAAGGCATCCGCCGGCATCATCGCCGCCCTGCCCCCGAGCGTCGCTGTCCTCGTCTACCTGTCCACCCCGAGATACATCGAGCTGCTGTGGCTCACCCAGGCGGGCAAGCTCGCCCTCGTCTGCTGCGGCATCTGGATGATGATCGGGGTCCTGATCATGCGCAAGATGATCAATTTCGAGATCTGAGGTGCGTCCATGATCTCGCAAATCGCCGACAAGCTCGTCGATCCGCAATTCATGCTGGCACTGCTGGCCGCCGTCGCGGCCGTCGCCACGGTGCTGACCGTCGCGATCCCCCTGACGGAGGGAAACACCCTCCAGAAGCGCATGAAGAATGTCGCGACCGAACGCGAGAAAATCCGGGCGCGCGAGCGTGAGCGCCTCAACCGCCAGAGCGAAAAGGTGAACCTGCGCCAGGAGCCGAAGGCCTACATGCGGCGCATCGTCGAGCAGTTCAAGCTCGGCGACTGGCTCGGCACTGAGAGTGCCAAGAAGCAACTCGCCATGGCGGGCTACCGTGGGCCCCAAGCGGAAATCGCCTTCCTGTTCTTCCGTCTCGCCGTCCCGGTCGGCGCTTTCTTGTTCACGCTATTCTATCTCTTCGCCATCAATGATTTCGGCCAGTCGCTGTTCATGAAGATCGGGATCGCGATCGGCGGCGCCTATATCGGCATCAAGGCTCCCGAAATCTTCCTCTCCAACCAGATCAGCAAGCGACAGCTCTCGATGCGCCTGGCTTTTCCGGACGCGCTCGACCTGCTGCTGATTTGCGTGGAGTCCGGCATGTCGATCGAGCAGGCCTTCCGCAAGGTCGCCGGTGAGATCGGCAGCCAGTCCGTGCCGCTGGCCGAGGAATTCGCACTGTGCACGGCGGAGCTCTCATACCTCACCGACCGCAGAATCGCCTATGAGAACCTCGCGATGCGGACCGGGCTCGAAAGCGTCAAATCGGTCTCGACGGCATTGATCCAGGCCGAACGCTACGGCACGCCGCTAGGCACGGCGCTCCGCACGCTAGCGCAGGAAAGCCGCGATCAGCGCATGAACGCCGCCGAGAAGAAGGCCGCCTCACTGCCGCCGAAGCTGACGGTGCCGATGATCCTGTTCTTCCTGCCAGTGCTCTTCGTCATCATCATGTTTCCTGCGCTGGTGCAGGTCTTCGGCTGGAAGTGACTTCGCCCAAGCGGTAGCGCGTCATCCGCCTATGCGGAAGTCCCGGAGGCAATCGACAGATCAATCGCGTGGAACCTGCCGGCGGCTGCGCGAACAGGTTGGAGCCAAGCCGTCCGGATTCACTCTGTAGCTTGAGCTTACGGGCGCCGCAGGCCTCGTCGACTCGGCTTCAGCCGCGGGCACCCATATCGGCCGAGCCATTCGGCGCCTGCGGAGACTTGCCGGCAGGCTGCGCCCGACCCTTCGCGCCTTTCAGCAGGTCCCAGCTGTTCTGCTGGCTGACGCTGCGCTTCAGATAGGCGATCGTGGCGGCCGCCTCCGCCGGGCTCTGGTCGCGCCGCGCCATGGTCTCGGCTTCGGTGAAGCGTCCCTGCAGGCCGAGGACGAGGACCAGATTCTGGCGCACCCGCGCATCGGCCCCTTCCGAAGCCGCAGCCTCCGTGAGAACACGCTCGGCTTCCGGCAATTTGCGGGACAGGGCGAGCGACAAGCCATAGTTCGACATGATGGTCGACTCATTGGGCGCCAGTCTGAGGGCGGCCTGATAGATCTGCTGGGCACGCTCGTGCTCGCCGAGTTGATCGGCGACAGTGCCTTGCGCCGAGAGTATCCGCCAATCGGGCCGCTCCGGCGAATGGGCGCGGGACAGCACGTCGTCAGCCTCCCTCAATCGGCCGTTATCGGCGAGCGAGCGGCCATAGGCGCCGAGCAGCTCGCGGTCATCCTGGAAGACCAGCACGGCGTTCTGGAGCACGGCCAGCGCCTGCGCATTCTGCTCAAGAGCCCGCAGGGCGCGCGCGTAATTCAAGGCGGCATTGCGGTCCTTCGGATTGGCGTCGTAGCGCTTCCCCCAGCTCTCGCGCTCGGCCTGCCAGTCGGACGCGGTGCGGGGCTGGCTCGCCTGGCTGCGTCCGATCGAGCCCGTGACGTCTCCGAGGCCGCCGCGACCCTGACAGCCCGCCAGGGCGAGCGCGGCGAGACAGACTGCGACCGCGAGGCCGCGGCGCCGGACGGAGACGATCGGCAGGTCGGAGGCGAGCTTCGTTGAAATCATGGGCCGGATCGCCTTGCGACAACGTCGTCGAACTGGGTTCTTCTGGTCCTCCGGTGATAAAGCGTTAACCCTAATGCATTCTTAATTCCGGCATCAGCCCCTGCCCCAGAACCGATCGATCGGCCCGTGAACGCTCTTCTCACCCCTGCCTCCGACGCTGCCGTTCCGGTTCATGTGGTGTCCGCCGAGACATGGCCCGCGCTGCAGAGGCGGCTTTCGCCGGCTCATCGCAACTTCGCGTCGGCGCAAGGCTTTGCGGCCCGCTCCGGCCAACATTGCGTCCTCCCGGATTCGCAAGGCGTGCTCGCTGCCGTTGTCCTGGGTGTCGAGACCGGCGCACGCCGGCGCGACCCCTTCGCGCCCGGACGCCTGTCGACCCTTCTGCCGGCCGGCGACTATGCGCTCGAAGGCGAGATCGATGATGTGGCCCTGGCCGCGCTCGGCTGGCTGCTGCAGGGCTATCGCTTCGAGCGCTATCGCAAGCCGAACCCGCCGCGTGCCCGCCTGTCCCTGCCCGATGGCGTCGACGGCGAGGAGATCAGCCTGATCGCTGAATCGACCATGTTGGCGCGCGATCTCGTCAACACACCGGCCAATGAATTGGGGCCCGGCGAGATCGAAGCGGCGATCCGCGGGCTCTCGGCCGAATGCGGCGCGAGCGTCACGAGCATCGTCGGGGACGATCTGCTGGCACGCAACTTCCCGATGATCCATGCCGTCGGCCGCGCCTCGCCGCGCGCGCCGCGCCTCGTCGATCTGGTCTGGGGCGACCCGGCCCATCCCAAGGTCACGCTCGTCGGCAAGGGCGTCGCCTTCGACACCGGCGGGCTCAACCTCAAGCCCGATGCCTCGATGCTGCTGATGAAGAAGGACATGGGCGGCGCGGCGGCGGCGATCGCGGCGGCGCGGATGATCATGCTGGCGAAGCTGCCGGTGCGGCTGCGGCTGCTGGTGCCGGCCGTCGAGAACGCTGTCTCCGGCAACGCATTCCGGCCCGGAGACGTGCTGGCGAGCCGCAAGGGGCTCTCGGTCGAGATCGGCAACACCGACGCCGAAGGTCGGCTGATCCTGGCCGATGCGCTCGCGCTTGCCGACGAGGAGACGCCGGAGCTGCTGGTGGATTTCGCCACGCTGACCGGCGCGGCGCGCACCGCGCTCGGGCCGGAGCTGCCGCCCTTCTACACCCATGACGACGGGCTCGCGGCGGAAATCGCGCGGATCGGCATGGCGGTGAACGACCCGGCCTGGCGGCTGCCGCTCTGGCGCCCTTACGATGGCCTGCTCGATTCCAAGATCGCCGATGTAAACCATGTCTCCAGCGGCGGAATGGCGGGCTCGGTCACGGCGGCGCTCTTCCTCAACCGTTTCGTCGAGAAGACGCAATCCTATGCGCATTTCGACATCTACGCTTGGAATCCTTCGTCCAAACCGGGGCGTCCCGAGGGTGGAGAATGCCAGGGCGCGAGGCTGATCCATGCGCTGGTCAAGCAGCTTTACCCGCGCGGTTAAGGCTGATCGGCGAAGTCGATTGCACAGGGGCAGCCACAGGATAATGATACGGACCCGTAACGATCGGGAACCGTGCCTTCATGCCCTTGGAGATCAAGCCTTCGCAGGCGCTCAAACTGTGGCGGCAGGTTCATCTCGATCTGGTGCGGGACAGCGAGGCCGATCTCTCGGCGCGCCAGACCGCGATCCTGCTGACGGTCTACCTCGAACTGCCGCCGCATACGGTGCGGGGGCTAGCCAAGCAGCTCGGCGTGACCAAGCCGGTGATCACCCGCGCGCTCGATACACTCGGAAAACTCGGCCTGCTGACCCGCAAGCGCGACGAGGCAGACCGCCGTAATGTCGTGATCCAGCGCACCGTAGCCGGTGCACTCGCGGTCGAGAGGCTTGCCGATCTGGTGACCGAGCATGCGAAGGAGATCGGCGGAAGCTGATTGCAAGCTACCCGTCATGCTCGGGCTTGACCCGAGCATCTCTCGCCAAAGGACGCTCTTCGAACCTCATCCTGCCCGAGATTCTCGGGTCTACGCTTCGCTCCGCCCGAGAATGACGTGGTTCCCTGACAAGCAGGAGCACCCTAGATTGCCGATATGACCACGATTCTCGACCGCCGCATCACGCCCTTTCGCCCCGACCTCGCCGCCCGCCATCTGGCCGGGCAGGTCGAGGCCCCACGCTTCGTCGACCCGCAGGCGATGCGCGTGATCGTGCCTTCAGCGCCGCTCCGGCGCGAGCCGCGCCCGGACGCGCCGCTCGACACCGAGGCGCTCGCCGGCGAACTCGTGGAGGTCTATGAGCAGGAGGAAGGCTGGGCCTGGGTCCAGCTCGCGGGCGATGGCTATGTCGGTTACCTGCCGGACGACGCGCTGCGGGCGGACCAACCGGCGCCGACGCATCGCGTCACGGCGTTGCGGACCTTCGTCTATCCGGGCCCCTCGATCAAACTGGCGCCGCTCGCCATGCTCTCGCTGAATGCGGGCGTCGTCGTCGCTGCGATGAACGGCGATTTCGCCGTGCTGGGCGATGGCGGGCATATCTTCGCCAAGCACCTCACCCCGCAGGACCGGCACGAGCCCGATTTCGTCGCAGTCGCCGAGCGCTTCCTCGGCGTGCCCTATCTCTGGGGCGGCAAGACCAGCTTGGGGCTCGACTGCTCCGGACTGACGCAGCTCGCGCTCGCGGCGGCGGGTGTCGCCTCGCCGCGTGACTCCGACATGCTGGAGGCGGCGCTCGGCCGCGCTGTTGCGTTCGACGAAGACCTGTCGGGGCTGCAGCGCGGCGATCTCGTCTTCTGGAAGGGCCATGTCGGCATCCTGACCGACCCGGACACTCTCCTGCATGCCAACGGCTATACGATGACCGTGCACCGCGAGCCGCTGAAGGAAGCGCGCGACCGCATTCGAGACAAGAGCTTCGGCGCGATCACCAGCATCACGCGGGTGGGATAGCCGAGAACCTCAGCTGAGCCGCTTCAGCCGGTAGAGCGCTTCCAGCGCCTCGCGCGGGGTCATCTCGTCCGGGTCGATCCCGGCCAGCGTCTCACGCAGCCCGTCGGGCTGGTCTTCCGTGACGACCGGAGCCGGGCGTCGCAGCGGCGCGGCGAAGAGCGGCAGGTCGTCGACCAGCGAGGCGACAGGCTTTTCGCGCTCGGTCTTCTCGAGCTCGCCGAGGATCGCGCGGGCGCGTTCAACCACGGCCGGTGGCAGGCCGGCGAGCTTGGCGACCTGGATGCCGTAGGAGCGATCGGCCGCGCCCGGCACGACCTCGTGCAGGAAGACGACTTCGCCCTTCCACTCGGTGACGCGCACCGTCGCGTTGGCGACGCGGTCGAGCCGGTCTCCGAGCGCCGTCAGCTCATGGTAGTGCGTGGCGAACAGGCTGCGGCAACGGTTGATCTCGTGCAGGTGCTCGATCGCGGCCCAGGCGATGGAGAGGCCGTCGAAGGTCGCGGTGCCCCGCCCGATCTCGTCGAGAATGACGAGCGCGCGCGGGCCGGCCTGGTTCAGGATCGCGGCGGTCTCGACCATCTCCACCATGAAGGTCGAACGCCCGCGCGCCAGATCGTCGGCGGCGCCGACGCGCGAGAACAGCCGGTCGACGACGCCGATACGGGTCTGCGTCGCCGGCACGAAAGAGCCCATCTGGGCGAGAACGGCAATCAGCGCGTTCTGGCGCAGGAAAGTCGATTTACCGGCCATGTTCGGGCCGGTGATCAGGCAGATGCGGCCACCTTTGGTATCGGCAGTGGGCGGCGACAATTCGGTGTCGTTGGCGACGAAGGGCTTGCCGTCGCGCTTCAGCGCCGCCTCGACGACGGGGTGGCGGCCGCCCTCGATGGTGAAGGCGACGCCGCCATCGACATGCGGACGGCTCCAGCCTTCGCGCGAAGCGAGATCGGCGAGCGCGGCGGCGACATCGAGCTCGGCCAGCGCCAGGGCAACGGCCTTGATCGGCTCGGCCTGGGCCAGGACGGCTTCGGTCAGCTGCGAGAAGATACCGAGTTCGAGCTTGAGCGCCCGGTCGGCGGCGGAGGCGATCTTCGCTTCGAGCTCGCCGAGCTCGACCGAGGAGAACCGCATCGCGTCCGACATGGTCTGGCGATGCACGAAGGTCGCGCGCCAGGACTCCCTCAGGAACTCCTCGCCCATCGCCTGGGGCACCTCGACGAAATAGCCGAGCATGGCGTTGTGCTTGATGCGCAGCGTGCGACAGCCGGTCTCGGCGGCATAACGCGCCTGAAGCTGGGCGATGACCTTGCGCGAATCGACCTGGAGCAGGCGCAGCTCGTCGAGACCGGCATCATGCCCTTCGCGCACGAAGCGGCCGTCGCGGCGGTTGAGCGGGAGTTCCTCTGCCAGCGTCTCGCTTAACCGGACGGGAAGATCGGGATCGCTTTCACCGAGCGCCCGCATGGCCCGATTCAGCTCCTCCGGCAGATCGGCGCGCCGGATCAGCAGGGCGGCGATCGCACGGGCGGCGTCGAGCCCGGCGCCGAGCGCCGCGAGATCGCGCGGGCCGCCACGGTCGAGCGACAACCGCGCCAGCGCGCGGGCGACGTCCGGCACCTTCTCCAGGGCCCGGCGCAGATCCTCGCGAAGGCCCCCGTCGGTCACCAGAAGGGCGACCGCGTCATGACGCGCCGCGATGGCGGCCGGATCGGTCAGCGGCCCCGCCAGCCGCTCGGCCAGCAGGCGCGCGCCGCCGGGCGTCACCGTGCGGTCGATGGTGGCGAGCAGGCTGCCCTGGCGTTCGCCGCCGAGCGTGCGCGTCAATTCGAGATTGGCGCGGGTCGCGGCGTCGATCAGCATCGTCGCCGAGCCGGAATCGCGCACCGGGGCCGATAGCGGCGGCCGCGCGCCGAGCTGGGTACGCTCGACATAGGCGAGTGCGGCGCCCGCAGCCGCGATCTCGGCCCGGCTGAAGGCGCCGAAGGCATCGAGCGTGGCGACGCCGAAGAACTCCTTGAGGCGGCGCTCGGCAGAGGCGGCATCCAGCCCGTCGCGTGCCAGCGGCGTCACTGGGATCGTGATCTCGCGCCAGAAATCCTTCAGCTCGGGATCGTCATGGATCGCGTCGGGGCAGACGATCTCGCGCGGCTCCAATCGCGAGAACTCGATGGCGAGCCGCTCCTGCGGCGTCTCCATCACGGTGAAGCGGCCGGTCGAGATGTCGATCACCGCCAGCCCGTAGACCGCCGCCGCCTCGCCGGTCTTGCGGCGCGCCACGGCGACGAGCAGGCTGGCGCGGCCGGGCTCGAGCAGCCGCTCCTCGGTGATGGTGCCGGGGGTGACGAGACGCACCACATCGCGCTTCACCACCGACTTGGCGCCGCGCTTCTTCGCCTCGGCCGGGTCCTCCGTCTGCTCGCAGACCGCGACGCGGTGGCCGGCGGCGATCAGGCGCTGAAGGTAGTCGTCGGCGCGCTCGACGGGCACGCCGCACATCGGAATGTCGTCGCCCTGGTGCTTGCCACGCTTGGTCAGCACGATGCCGAGCGTACGCGAGGCGATCTCCGCATCGCGGAAGAACAGCTCGTAGAAATCGCCCATCCTGTAGAACAGCAGGCAATCGGGATTGGCAGCCTTGATCTCGACGTACTGCGCCATCATCGGCGTCACCCGCTCGGCAGGAGCGGCTGGCACGGTCGAACCGGCGACTTCGGTGGGAGAGCTGTGGCGCATCGGCCGGCACGCTAGCAAAAAGTAGCGTCAAGACCATCCGTTAGGACGGCTTTCAACAATTGAAAGCAAGGTCGATCGGCCGAATCCGGCGGAAGGCCGCCATCTTGCTGATCAATCTCGTCCAAAGCCTGTTCTTCCTGCTGTTTGCAGGGCTGGTGCTCACGGTGATCGCGCCCTGCTTCGTCGGACGGGACTGGCTGCGGCCCTGCGCCGTGGGGCTGCTGTTCGCAGGCGGCGCGCTCGTCAGCATGGCGAACCCGGTCGAGATCCAGCCCGGCCTGCTGATCGATTCGCGCAATACCTTCGCCATCCTGGCGGGGCCCATCGGTGGGCCATGGGCCGCCGTGCTGACCGCCGTGCCGCTGGTCGCCGTGCGCTTCATGACCGGCGGCGTCGGCATGGCGACCGGCATCAGCGGCATCGTGCTGCGCATGCTGATCGGAATCGGCTTCTCGATCTGGCTGGTCAGGCGCCGGCGCCCTCTGATGGCGCGCGACATGATCCTGCTGAGTTCGCTCGACGCGGTCTGCCTGCTGGCCTCGGCGCCGTTCATTCCCGGCGATGCGGGCGAGCGCTTCCTGCGCGAGGCCGTCCCCGCCATGATCCTCGTCAGCACGGTCGGCATCATCCTCACCGGCATCGTCGTGATCCATGACAATGACCGCCGCGAAACCGCCTATCGCTTGCGGACCTTGATCAAGCGCGCGCCCGGCACGCTGTATCAGCGCATCGTGCGGCCGGACGGCATGCTGTCATACCGGTTCGCGTCCTTTTCCATCGACAAGGCACTAGGCATCACGAAAGAGGACGTCGAACGGGACCCCGAAATCTGGCTCGGCAAGCTCTTTCCCGAGGATCGCGCCCGCTTCGAGCAACTGCGACGCGAGCAGCATGCCGGCGAGGCGCTCTGGCGCTTCGAAGGCCGCTATCATGCGCCGGGCGGCGGCGTCGTCTGGCTGCGCAGCGAATCGACCAAGCGCAGGCTCGCCGACGGCACCCTGGTCTGGGACGGCATCCTGCTCGACATCACCGCCGAGAAGACGCTGGAAGTCCGGCGCGACGAGATCGAGACGTTGCGCAAGACGGCCCTCGACGAGCTCGCCGGCGATCTGGAACGCACCGTCGGCAAGGCGCTCGCCGATGTCGGGGCCTCGATGCGGGGCATGCACGACGCCGCCGCCCAGATGGTGGAAAGCGCCAGCAAGACGACCTTGCGTGCCGAAGGCGTGACCCGGGAAGCGGAGAGTGCGTCGCGGCGGGTCGGCAGTGTCGCCATCGCGGCGGAGGAGATCGGGGCCTCGATCCGGGAGCTCACCCGCCAGACCAGCCATGCCGACGAGACGGTGCGCGCGGCAGCCAGCTATGTCCGCAGCACGCGAAGCGACGTGGCCGGGCTGACCGAGGCCGCCGACAAGGTGCGCGCCGTTCTCGATTTCATCGAGGAGATCGCAGCCCGGACGAACCTGCTGGCGCTGAACGCCACGATCGAGGCCGCCCGGGCCGGCGCGGCAGGCCGGGGCTTTGCCGTCGTGGCAGGCGAGGTCAAGACGCTCGCGGAACAGACGCAGAAGGCGACGCGCGACATCGCGGCGACGCTGGCCGATATCCGCGGGGCCGCCGCCACCGCCTTCGAGGCCGTGGCCCATATCGAGGACACGATGACGACGATCGAGCGGACCTCGGGCGCGATCGCCTCCGTCGTCAGCCGCCAGGCCGACATCGCCTCGACCATCGCGGTGGATGCGCAGGCCGTGGCCCTCAGCGCCGATGCCGTCACCACCAATGTCGGCGCCGTCGGGGCCGAAGTGCGCGTCACCGGCGATGCCGCCGTCGGCGTGGCGGGTGCCGCCCGCAAGGTCGACGAACAGGCCGAAGCGCTCGACCGCTATGTCGGCGACTTCGTCCGCAGCGTGCGCAGCCGCTTCTAGCCGCCGCCGGCGTCAGGCGGATCGCTCCTCGGCAAGGGCCCCGTGAAGCCGTCACGGCTTGTGGTCTGCGGGCGCAGCGCCGTATGGTCAGCTCCCCCCGAGGAAACGCACAAGAAAAGACGCTTCGATGACCGATCGCCCGACGACCAAGAGACCCCGTCCGACCTTCACGGACCAGGAGGCGCTGCTGTTCCACTCGCAGGGGCGGCCGGGCAAGCTGGAAATCGTTCCGACCAAGCCGATGGCGACGCAGCGGGATCTCTCGCTCGCCTATTCGCCGGGCGTGGCCGTGCCGGTGCTGGCGATCGCCGAGGACCCGTCCCGCGCCTATGACTACACCACGCGCTCGAACCTCGTCGCGGTGATCTCGAACGGCACGGCTATCCTCGGCCTCGGCAATCTCGGCGCGCTCGCCTCGAAGCCGGTGATGGAGGGCAAGTCCGTCCTGTTCAAGCGCTTCGCCGATGTCGACTCGATCGATCTCGAGGTCGACACCGAGGATCCGGACAAGTTCATCGACGCCGTGCGCTATCTCGGCCCGTCCTTCGGCGGCATCAATCTCGAGGACATCAAGGCGCCCGAGTGCTTCATCATCGAGCAGCGCCTGCGCGAGCTGATGGACATCCCCGTCTTTCACGACGACCAGCACGGCACCGCGATCATCGCCGCTGCCGGCCTGATCAACGCGCTCGACCTGACCGGCCGCGACATCAAGTCGACCCGTCTCGTCATCAACGGCGCCGGCGCGGCCGCCATCGCCTGCATCGAATTGCTGAAGGCCATGGGCTTCAAGCCCGACAACGTGATCCTCTGCGACACCAAGGGCGTGATCTACCAGGGCCGCACCGAGGGCATGAACCAGTGGAAATCGGCCCATGCGGCGATCACCGACCGGCGCACGCTGGCGCAGGCGCTTGACGGCGCCGATGCCTTCTTCGGGCTGTCGCAGAAGGGCGCGGTGACCCCGGAGATGGTCGCCTCGATGGCGGCTAATCCGATCATTTTCGCCATGGCGAATCCTGACCCGGAGATCACGCCCGAGGAGGTCCACGCCATCCGCGACGACGCCATCATGGCGACCGGCCGCTCGGACTATCCCAACCAGGTCAACAACGTCCTGGGCTTCCCCTTCATCTTCCGCGGCGCGCTCGACGTGCGGGCGACCACGATCAACATGGAGATGAAGATCGCAGCGGCCGAATCGCTGGCTGCGCTGGCCCGAGAGGACGTGCCCGACGAGGTCGCCGCCGCCTATCAGGGCGCGCGCCCGCGCTACGGCAAGGACTACATCATCCCCGTGCCGTTCGACCCGCGCCTCATCCATGTCGTGCCGATGGCGGTCGCCAAGGCGGCGATGGAATCCGGCGTCGCGGGCAAGCCGATCGTCGACACGGCCGCCTACAAGGCGCAGCTCTCGGCGCGGCGAGACCCGATCGCCGGCACGCTCAACCGCATCTTCGAGCGCGTGCGGCGCTATCCCAAGCGCGTCGTCTTCGCCGAGGGCGAGGAGGAACAGGTCATCCGCGCGGCGGCGTCCTTCGTCGGGCAGGGCCTCGGCCAGGCCATTCTCGTCGGCCGCGAGGAACGCATCTACGAGGCCGCGACCTTCCTCGGCGTCGATCTCGAGGCGAAGGGCATCRCGGTGCAGAATGCGCGGCTCTCGCACCGCAATTCTGCCTATGCCCAATATCTCTACGAGCGGCTGCAGCGGCAGGGCTATCTCTTCCGCGACTGCCAGCGCCTGATCAACCAGGACCGCAACCATTTCGCCGCGGCGATGGTGGCGCTCGGCGATGCCGATGCGATGGTGACCGGCGTCACCCGCAACTATTCGATCGCGCTGGAGGAGGTCCGCCGCGTCATCGACGAGAAGCCGGGGCATCGGCTGATCGGCGTCTCGATCGTGATCTCGCGCGACCGGACCGTGCTCGTCGCCGACACCGCGATCACCGAGATGCCGACGGCGCAGCAGCTTTCGGAGATCGCGATCGAAGCCGCCGGCGTCGCCCGCAGGCTCGGCTACGAGCCGAAGGTCGCGATGCTCGCCTTCTCGACCTTCGGCCATCCGGCCGGCGAGCGCTCCGAGAAGGTGCGCCAGGCCGTCGCGATCCTCGACAACCAGCGCGTCGATTTCGAGTATGACGGCGAGATGGCGGCGGATGTCGCGCTCAACCGCGAGATCATGGGCCAGTACCCGTTCTGCCGCCTCTCCGGGCCGGCGAACGTGCTGGTGATGCCGGCTTTCCACTCGGCCTCGATCTCGACCAAGCTGCTGCAGGAACTCGGCGGTGCGACCGTGATCGGCCCGCTGATCGTGGGCCTCGACAAGCCCGTGCAGATCGTGCCGCTCGGCGCCAAGGACTCCGACATCGTCAACATGGCGGCGCTGGCGTCCTTCAACATCGGCGGCTGACGCCGGGCATGTGACAACCTGAGCCGGACCGTTCGAGGCTGCCGACAAGGCGGCATCGTCGTCGCGACTCCTTCGCCATCATTCCGGGGCAGGCCGAAAGGCCTGAGCCCGGAACCCAGAAACGATGCGCGTCATTGTGAGGCGCTGGCTTTGGGAAACCGCACGGGTTCTGGGTTCCGGGCTCGCCGCTTCGCGGCGCCCCGGAATGACGGGTGGTTCACCATGCCATCTCCATCGCCGAACATCGACAGAGTGCGAGGTTAGCCCGCCCACCGACTCCGTTCAGCCTGAGTTCATTTTCGCCCGATCAGCTTCTCACCGTGGGAGACCGGAAAACCGGCCCCGGGGGAACGATCGAAACCGTGCTGACGCCCGACGAAATGGCAGGCGAGAGAGCGACCGTGCCCGGAGACCGGCAGGTGGCGATCCGTTTCGCCCGCCTGACGCGTCATTTCTGGCGCGGCGAGAGCGCCGGCCGCGCCTGGTTCTGGACGTTGCTGCTGGCGGCCGGGATCATCCTGTCCGTCTTCGCCAATGTCACGATCAACCGCTGGAACGGCTGGTTCTTCGACGCGCTGGAGCGCAAGGACGGCCACAGCGCCCTGGTCGCGATGGGCGTGTTTCCGGTGCTTGTCTTCGTCGTGGCGGGGCTCGGCGTCGTCATCCTGCGGGCGCGCGAGACGTTCCAGGTGCATTGGCGGCAATGGCTCACCGCGCGGCTGGCCGATGGCTGGGTCGGCGAGCGGCGCTTCTTCCGCCTCGGGCTCACCGGCACCGAACCTGCCAATCCCGAATACCGCATCGCCGACGACGTCCGCTGGGCGACGGAGCCGGTGGTGGATTTCGCGATCGGCCTGCTTTCCTCCGTCATCACCATCGCGATCTTCATCGAGATCCTCTGGGAGATCGGCGGCAGCCTGAACCTGTCCTGGGGCGAAAGCAGCGTCGCGATCCCTGCCTATCTCGTCCTGGCCGCCATCCTCTATGCCGTAATCGTCTCGGCGCTGGTGACGACCGTCGGGCGGCGCCTGCCGGGCCTCATCGCCGCACGCAACGAGAGCGAGGCGGGCCTGCGCTTCGCCCTGATGCGCATCCGCGATCACGGCGAAGCGATCGCACTTGCGCGGACCGAAACCGGAGAGCGCCACGCCGTCGCGCGCAGCCATGAGGTCCTGGTGCGGCGCTGGCTGGCGATGATCCGGCAACGGGCGCGCCTGACCTGGATCACGAATGGCAGCGGCGCGCTCGTCCCGGTGGTGCCGCTGCTGCTGGCGGCGCCGAAATACCTCGGCGGCGAGATGACGCTCGGCGGCGTCGTGCAGGTCGCGGCGGCCTTCGTCGCCGTGCAGAACGCCTGCAACTGGCTGCTCGACAACTTCATGCGCATCGCGGAGTGGCTCGCCGCCGCCCGGCGCGTCAATGAACTGGCCGATGCGCTGGCCGAGATCGAGTTCCGCCCGCCGGTGCAGAGCCTCGTCATCGCGCACGCTCCGGATCACGTCCTGCGTCTCCAGGACGTGACCTTGCACGACGGCACCGGCCTGCCGCTCGCCGCCGGAATCGATTTCGCGTTGCCGGCCGGCGCGACGCTCCATGTCGTCGGCGACGCCGGCTTTGCCAGGAACACGCTGCTGCAGGCGATCGCGGGTCTCTGGCAGCAGGGGGAAGGGATGATCGCATTGCCCCGCGGCGCCCGCGTCGCCGTGGTGCCCCAGCATCTGCAGCTGCCGCGAACGAGCCTGCGCCATCTCCTGCAGGGCGACCGGCCGCGCCCGGCGCCGGATGTCGCCGCCGCGCTGCGCCGCTACGGCCTGGCGACACTGACCTCCCGGCTCGACGGCGAGGACGACTGGAACAGGGCCTTGACGAGAGGCGACCGTCAGCGGCTCGCCTTGGCGCGTGCCGAGCTCGGCGGCTGCGAGGTGGTGCTGCTCGACGAAGCGACGAATGCCCTCGAAGCCGAGGCGGCGCTCGACCTGCTTGCCGAATTGCGTGCGGCGCTGCCCGAAGCCGTGATCGTCGCCTTCGGGCAATCGCCCGGCTTCGGCGAGATCGCCACCCACCGGATCGTGCTGCGCCGGATCGGCGGCGTCGCCCGCATCGTCGAGCGCGACGGCTTTGCCGAGTCTCGGCCGGCCGAACCCGTCGCAGCCCTGTAGCGGGCGGCAGCAGATCAAAAAACACCGGCAACAACGAGGAGAACCGCCGTGAAGATGAATATCTGGGATGCCTTCTGGGGTCTCGAGGTCGAGCAGTGCCCCTGCGACGTGCATCTGGTCGAATGGCTCGAGACGGAAGGCCTGAGCGGCAAGCGCATCTACCATTTCGGGACGGGCGGGCATCACTATGTCGGCCTGCGCTGCGCCGAGCCGCATCTCGACAACACGGTGCTCGGGATCACCGCAGCGCCGAAGGAATACGAGGCGTTCATCGCGCTCGCGACCGAGAACCCAGCCGTCACCAAGAGTTACTCCGCCTATTTCGGCGATATCTACACCAGCAATGCCAAGCTCCTGCCGCGGTTCGACATCGTGACGCTGTTCCATTCCTGCGAATTCCGCAGCGCGGCGAACGATGCCTATGGCGCGCTGACCGACCGCGAGGTGATGGATCTCTTCACGCAGCAGACTGACGCGGGCGGCCACATCCTGTTCTACAAGGGCTCCTTCGCCTATGGCGCGGCGGAACCGATCATCGCGGAGTGGGCCAGCGAGATGCCGGTCGAGGAGCTCCCGGGCTTCAAGACACTGCGCATCTTCCGCAAGACGGCTTGAGGCAACACCGCGCGGGGCGGACAACTGTCCGCCCCGCGCCGAAGGGCCGGGAGGAAGGTCATGGATCAGTCCAAGCGGGTCTTCTACGCCCGCGAAGCGGACCTCCCGGTCGCCGCGTTCAGGCAGGTGCTCATCGAGTCCGGTCTCGGCGCGATCCGGCCGATCGAGGACGAAGCCCGGCTTCAGGCGATGCTGTCGGCGGCCGATCTCGTCGTCACCGCGCGTCTCGACGGGCCGCAAGGCGAACTCGTCGGCGTAGCGCGCTGCGTCACGGATTTCTGCTGGTGCTGCTATCTCTCGGACCTGGCGGTGAGCCCTCGCACGCAGGGGCAGGGCGTCGGGCGCGGCCTGCTTGACGAAACGCGGCGGCAGCTCGGCCCGCAGGTCGCGCTCATGCTGGCATCCGTGCCCGAGGCGGCCGGCTTCTACGAGAGCGTCGGCATGGAGCGCGTGGCCGATGCCTTCTGGTATCGGCGCGCCACATAGGGCAAAGCACCCACGATGGTTCCCTCATAGGGTTCATTCGCCACACCGGCTTGTGCATCGCCACCGACGCGCTATCTCTCGGACCGGGGCGCGGCCGCGCCCTCTCGCCAATCCACCGCGCCGCCGCGACCCGGCAGCGGCGCGCAACCCAGAGAGCGCATGTCGTTCGGCCCGCACGAGCCAGGAATGCCCCTGCGCAAGCGCAGCCGCTGGTGGTGGCTCGGCCCGCTGGCGAGCATCGTCATCTTCGGCGCCTCGCTCGTCGTGCTCTGGCACATCATCAGCCAGATGGAGCCGGGCCAACTCGCCGGCGCCTTCGCCAATGCCAGCCTGCGCCAGCTCGGGCTCGCAGCCGCCTTCACCGCACTGAGCTATCTGCTGCTCACCGGCTACGACGCGCTGGCGTTGCGACGGCTCGGGCTCTCGATCCCCTACCGCACCACGGCGCTCGCCTCCTTCACCAGCTATTCGGTCTCCTTCACGCTCGGCTTCCCGATCGTGACCGGCGGCACGGTGCGCTACTGGATCTACTCGCCGAAGGGGGTGCGGGCGTCCGAGGTCGCGAGCCTGACGGTGATCGCCGGGCTGACCTTCTGGCTCGGCCTCGGTGCCATCCTCTGCGCCAGCCTGGTCTATTCGGCGGATTCGATCGCGATGCTGGCGCGGACCTCGCCGCTCGTGGTCCAGGTCGTCGGCGGCGCCGTCGGGCTCGGCATCCTCGGCTATCTCGGTTGGATCGCGACCGACGATCGGACCCTGCGCGTCAGGGGCTGGAACCTGCACCTGCCGGGGCTTGGCACCACGCTCGGCCAGATGGCACTCGGCGCCTGCGAGGTCTGCGCTGCCGCTGCCGTGCTGTTCGTGCTGCTGCCGGGCGGTTACAACCTCGACTATCCGACCTTCCTCGCGGCCTACATCTTTGCCTGCCTGATCGGCATCGCCAGCCATGCGCCGGGCGGGCTCGGCGTGTTCGAGGCGACGATCCTCGTCGCGCTCAACCGCTTCCCCTACGAGCATGTGCTCGGGGCGCTGCTGATCTTCCGCGTGATCTACTACGTCCTGCCCTTCATCCTGGCGCTGGCCCTGCTGGCGCTGAACGAGATCATCCGCCGCATTCGCCGCCACGGGCCGTGAGGCGAACGGCTACTTCACCGCGATGATGATCATCAGGAAGGCGAGCAGCAGCAGGAGCTGCTTGAAGCTCCAGTTGATCTTGCGCAGCTGCTCGGCGCTGCTTTCCCGCCAATCCTCCTCCGCCTCCTCGTCGTGAACGGCTGCCGGGAGGATCGCGAGGGCCGCCTCGTCGTTCGGCGCGGGAGAGGCGTGCGGCCGCCATTCGATGCTCTCGATGAAGCCGCGGGCCGGAGCCACGGCACCTTCCTCGATGCCGGAGGCGAGATGCCAGTCGATCGGGCTTGCCTCCGCCAGATCGCGGTCGTCTTCCCGTATCCAGAGGTTCGTCGTGGCGCTGAGAGTCATGTGCCGAGCGAGCCCCGCCAGCATGTCCGCCTTGAGGGCCTCGAAGACGGCCGGCGCGAGAAACGCCTCGGCGAAAGGCAGCGTTTCGCCGTCCTGCTCGCGATAGCCCAGCAGCAGCAGCAGCCGCGTCTGCTCTCCGGTCGTGGATAGCGGACGCAAGGTCAGGCCGATCACACCGGCCTCGCCCTCGACTCCGGCGCGCCGCAGCGCGCCGCCTTCGACATGAGCCTCGGCCATGAGGCGCTGGCCGTCCTCGATCCGCCCATCGCGGCTGTCATAGCCCCCGACGAAGCTTAGCCCGGAAGCCGTCAGCCGAAAACGGCGGGTGGCGCCCTGGACATAGCGGGCCGACATCCCTTCGATCGCCATCCGCCCGTCACCGAGGGATACGCCGCGCAACGCCTGTGATTCGTTCATGCTCCCACCCCGCTCTGCGGCGAGGATAGCAGTTCGATCTTCCGGCGTCAGGCAATCGGCTCCTGACAGCGTCGCGACACTATCGCAGGATAGAGCGAAGCTGGAGCTCCAGGGAGACAAAGCTCATGACGGATGAACTCGTCCTGTACACGAACCCGATGTCGCGCGGCCGCATCGCGCGCTGGATGGTGGAGGAGATCGGCCAGCCCTACCGCGCCGAGATCGTCGGCTTCGGCGCGCCGATGAAGAGCGCGGACTACAAGGCGATCAATCCCATGGGCAAGGTGCCGACGCTGGTGCATGGCGACACCGTCGTCACGGAATGCGCGGCGATCTGCGCCTATCTCGCCGATGCCTTCCCGCAAGCCGGGCTCGCCCCCGAGGCCGACAGCCGGTTGCGCGGCCCCTATTATCGCTGGCTGTTCTTCGCCGCCGGCCCGATCGAGGCCGCCGTCAGCAACAAGGCCTTCGGTTTCGAAGTCCCGCCGGAACGGGCGCGATCGATGGGCTACGGCACCTTCGGCGACGTGATGGATACGCTCGAACAGGCCGTCAGCCAGGGCGAATATCTGCTCGGCGACCGCTTCAGCGCCGCCGACGTCTATGTCGGCGCACAGATACTCTGGGGTCTGCAGTTCGGAACGATCGAGAAGCGGCCGGCCTTCGAAGCCTATGGCGCGCGACTGTCCGGTCGGCCGGCCGCACGGCGGGCCGACGAGATCGACAACGCGCTGATGGCCGAAATGCAGAAGAAGGCGGACTGAGCCAGAATCGCGCCCGGTGCATGGCTCCTGGCCGGCAAGGCGGGTTGCCGCAGCCTGCCGGCGCGTCTAATTCTGCGGTTCGATGGTCCGCCGCTGCCGCCCGGTTGCAGCCGCCGGGCCCTACAGCAACTTTCGCGATCACCATGAACGACATGTCCGTCATTGCCCGGCCGCGCCACGGCATGGGCTTCTATCCTTTCGTAGGCCTCGCGGCCGCGCTGATGGCGACGAATGCGCTCGCCATCGACTCGATGCTGCCGGCCCTGCCGCAGATGGCCGAGGCGCTCGGCATCGCCGAGGCCAACCAGCGGCAGTGGATCATCACCGCCTATCTGCTCGGCTTCGGCATCTCGCAGATCTTCTACGGCACGATCTCGGATCGCTATGGCCGCCGCCCGGTGCTGATCATCGGGCTCGTGATCTATGTCCTCGCCAGCATCGCCGCAGCCTTCGCCGGCTCGTTCGAGGCGATGATGGTCGCGCGTGTCGTGCAAGGCGTCGGCGCGGCAGCGACGCGCGTGCTGGTCGTCTCGATCGTGCGCGATTGCTATTCCGGCCGCGACATGGCGCGCGTCATGTCGCTGGCGATGATCGTCTTCCTGGCCGTGCCGATCCTGGCGCCCTCGATCGGCCAGGCGATCCTCTGGATCGCGCCCTGGCGCTGGATCTTCGGCGTGCTGACCGCCTTCGGTGCCACCGTGCTGCTCTGGGTCGCGGTGAAGCTGCCGGAGACCCAGCACCCGGAGGACCGCAAGCCGATCGCGTTCGCAAGCGTCGCCGCCGCCTTCCGCAGCACGCTGACGAGCCGTATCGGCGTCGGCTACATGCTGGCCATGGCCTTCGTCCTCGGCGGGCTGTTCGGCTTCATCAACTCGGCCCAGCAGGTCTTCGTCGACGTCTTCCACGCGCCGGAGCTGTTCACCACGATCTTCGCGATGATCGCGATGTTCATGGCCGCTTCGTCCCTGCTTAATTCGCGCATCGTCGGCCGGCTCGGCATGCGCCGCGTCTCGCATGCGGCACTGCTCGGCTATATCGCGCTGACCGGCGCGCATGCGCTCGTCGCCCTCGCCGGCTATGAATCGCTGTGGAGCTTCGCGATCTTCCAGGGCGGCGCCATGTTCTGCTTCGGCCTGATCGGCCCGAATTTCGGCGCCATGGCGATGGAGCCGCTCGGCCATGTCGCGGGCACGGCATCCTCGGTGCAGGGCTTCGTCACCACCGTCATCGGGGCGCTGCTGGGCTTCTATATCGGCCAGCACTTCAACGGCACGGTCGTCCCGATCACGCTGGGCTTCGCGCTTTGCGGCCTTGCGGCGCTCGTCACCGTGCTGATCGTAGAAAAAGGCCGGCTGTTCCATCCGGCGCCGGGCCGCTCCTGAGGAGCCTGCCCTCGGTTCCGCCGCCAGCGGCGACGGGCATGCCTGGAATCGTCTTCAATCCGCTCGTGAGCGAAAGAGATTCGCTGTGGCTCGGGAAGGGTGCCGCCGTTCGCCTTCCCGCTGTCGCGCGCGTGTCCTACGCGACCTTCAGGTTCACCGCAGCGCTCTTGCCGGTCTTGCGATCGGGCTCGAGGTCGTAGCTGATCTTCTGGCCTTCATTCAGCCCACGCAGCCCCGCACGCGTCACCGCGCTGACATGGACGAAGATGTCGCTCCCGCCCTCGTCCGGCGTGATGAAGCCGTAACCCTTGGTCTCATTGAACCACTTCACGGTTCCCGTACTCACATGTCACTCCTTCCATAAGACCACCGGCACCGGTCCGGTCAGGCAGTGTAGGAGGCAAATCGTCACGGTTGCAACGACGCGCCGCACAAACTCTGCCGCGCATGCGAAGAGCGGTCTGCAATGCCGCCCGCGCAGCCCTGGTGAGGCCGCAAGTCGCTTGCGGTCGGCGCGCGGCTCCCGCATGAACGGCGCAAGCGAGCAAGAGGGAGCTGCCCGATGAGCAATTATGTGATCGATCCGCCGGCCGTCACGGCCGTTCCGGTCGCGGGGGGCGGTTCCTTTCCGGTGCGGCGCATCTTCTGCGTCGGCCGCAATTATGCCGAGCACGCCCGCGAAATGGGCCATGATCCCGATCGCGAGGACCCGTTCTTCTTCACCAAGCCGGCCGACGCGCTGCTGATCAACGGCGCCGACATGCCCTATCCGAGCAAGACCAAGGACCTCCACCACGAGATGGAGCTGGTCGTGGCGATCGGCACCGGCGGCAGGGACATCCCGGAATCCGAGGCGCTCGCCCATGTCTACGGCTACGCAGCCGGGCTCGACATGACGCGCCGTGACCTGCAGGCCGCCGCCAAGAAGGCAGGGCGTCCCTGGGACATGGCCAAGGGCTTCGATCTCTCGGGCCCGATCGGCGAGATCGTGCCGGCGAGCCATGCCGGCCATCCCAGCGCCGGCAAGATCGAACTGACCGTCAACGGCGTCGTGCGCCAGACCTCCGACCTCGCCAAGCAGATCTGGAACGTCGAGGAGACGATCGCCTATCTCTCCGGGCTGGTCGAGCTGAAGCCGGGCGACCTGATCTTCACGGGTACGCCGGAAGGCGTCGCGGCGGTCGGCAGGGGCGATGTGCTGGAAGGCGAGATCGCCGGCGTCGGCACCGTCCGCACCCGCATCGTCTGACCCGACCGTACGACAAGGAGCGCATCATGCGCCTGACACCCGACGCCAGCGGCGTCTTCCCGATCGCGCCGACGCCGTTCAACCCGGACGGCAGCATCGACTGGACCTCGGCCGACCGGCTGTTCGAGTTCTATCACGGCATCGGCTCGGACGGCGTTACCGTGCTCGGCATCATGGGCGAGGCGCCGAAGCTGGAGCCGGAGGAATCGATCGGGCTGGTCAAGCGCGCCGTCGCGAAGATGGGCGGCAAGCCCATCATCGTCGGCGTCTCCGCGCCGGGCTTCGCCGCGATGCGCTCGCTCGCGCGACAGGTGATGGATCTCGGCGCCGGCGGCGTGATGATCGCGCCGCCCCCGTCCCTGCGGACCGACGACCAGATCACCGGCTACTACGCGCAGGCCGTCGAGGCGATCGGGACCGACATCCCCTTCGTCATCCAGGACTATCCGCTGACACTGTCGGTGGTGATGACGCCGGCGGTGATCCGCAAGATCGTGCAAGACAATCCCTCCTGCGTGATGCTGAAGCACGAGGACTGGCCGGGGCTCGAGAAGATCTCGACGCTGCGAAAGTTCCAGGCGGAAGGCTCGCTCCGGCCGATCTCGATCGTGACCGGCAATGGCGGGCTCTTCCTCGATTTCGAGATGGAGCGCGGCGCGGATGGTGCCAATACCGGCTATGCCTTCCCGGAGCTGCTGATCGACGTGGTGCGGCTGCAGAAGGCCGGCAAGCGTGACGAAGCCCATGACATCTTCGACGCGCATCTGCCGCTGATGCGCTACGAGCAGCAGCAGGGCGTCGGCCTTGCCGTGCGCAAATACACGATGATGAAGCGCGGCATCCTCACGCATGACGCCCAGCGCAAGCCGGGCGCGGCGTTGAGCGCCGCCGCGAAGGCCGAGGTCGATTACCTGCTGGCCCGGATCGCGAAGCACGATCCGCGCGCGAAGATCTGATCGGCCAGAACGTCATTCCCGGGCGCCGTGCACGGCGACCCGAGAATCTCAGGCAAGAGATGCTCGGGTCAAAGCCCGAGCATCTCGCGCATGTATCCGGGCTCAATGCCCCTTGTGCTCGCCCTCGCCGCCCTTGGCGGCGATCGAGTCGACCTTGAACTCGACATCGACATTGCCGGCCTTCTCGAAGGTCAGCGTGCCCTTCATCATCTCACCCTGCTTCAGCTGCTGCTTCAGCTCCATGAACATGATGTGGTAGCCGCCGGGCTTGAACTCGACCTTGCCGCCGGGCGGGACGTCCACGCCATTCTCAAGCGGGCGCATGGCCATGATGCCGTCCWTCACCGCCATCTCGTGAACCTCGGCACGGGCGGCGAAGGGAACGGAGACCGAGACCAGCCGGTCCGCCGTCGAACCGGTGTTCTCGATGCTGAGATATCCGCCGCCGACCTTCGCGCCGGCTGGCGTCGCACGCGACCAGGGGTGACCGATCTTGAGCGCGCCCGCCTTGAACTCATGGGCGGAGGCGATGGTGGCCGATAGCGCGAAGGCGGCCGCGGCGAGCGAATAGGAAAGCTTCATGGCTTGTGTCCTGAACGGAGAGGACCGCTGACGCAGTCCAGATTGCATGTCGCCCGCCCCCGTGAGGCCGGCGACGTATCGACGGATCGGGGAAGAAACGTCAGGCGGCCGGCGGGGCGCGCGAATGCGCGAGGCCGGTGGCGAAGCGATGCGCCAGGCCTTCCGCCAGCGGGAGCGGCACGGGCAGGCTGACGACGGAACGCCCGACCGAGGGCACGCCATCGGCTGCCGAACCAGCGAGGATCGGGTTTAGCGGGCAGCCCTTGCAATGGACGAGATCGCCAAGCGGAACCGGCGCGGCATCGCCGGGAACGGGCATGCTGGAACAGAGGACGGCGCCGTTCTGCGCGATGAAAGCCGCCTGCGCGGGCGCAGGAGCGAGGGCCAGCGCCAGCACCGCCCAGGCATAAGCGACGGCGAGCCAGACTCCGAGCCCGGAGCGGCGCAGGCGGTCAAGAAGGGTGGCGCGAGCCGGCATGGCGGCAAATGGCGCCGCTTCCGCCCTGCCGTCAAGCCGCGCGATGCCGCAGGCCGCACTCCGGACATACGATTGGAGAAGATTATTCTCCTTGCCTGAGTTTCTTTAAAAGAACGAACCGATTGACAAAGAGGACGACCACCGCCAGATTGTAGATCGTTCCTGGAGCGATCCAGGCACCGCGGAGATTTGAGCGAGCAGCTTGCGCCGCGTCACCAAACGCTAAAGCGCCACGACTGGGTCGTGGGCTCCAGACCGAGGAGACTGACATGGCCATTGCGAAAACGAGCCGAAGCCAAATCCGCTTCCGCCACTCTCTCTGTTGCTGTCGACGCTGAGATCGCAGGGCCGCAAGGCCGCTTCCATCCGATCGTTTCGACGAACGCCGCAAGAGCGGCGAAAGGCAGAGCCATGTCCCAGTTTTACTCCGCTTCGAGCCGGACCCGCCCGGCCCAGCAGGCCTATGTGATCGAAATCGGCGAGGCCCAGATCGGCCTCGTCAGCCGCCGCGCCGACGAGCGCGACTTCACCTTCATCGCCGCTTCCTCGGCTTTCCACGCTTTGGACGGGCGCCGCTTCGCCAGCCCGGGTGCGGCGGAAAGCGCTGCCCGCCGGCTTGCCGCGCCGCGACGCGCCAGCTCGCTTCGACTGGCCTCGTGAGGCGAAGATGCAGCTCCTGTCGCCACTCTGGAACGCCCTGGCAGCCTGGTTCGCCCGCGCCGTTCCCGCCAGCTTCGACCCGCTCGACGCCACGAGCGCGGACGACCGGCGCCGTTCGATCCACGACGTGACGATCGAGCAGCTCGGCATCGCCCACTGGTCCTGCCATACCCATTTCTGAGGACATGATGAACGCCCCCGTCAGACCCGGCACGCTGAGTGCCGGCGCCCTGCCCATCGCCGTTCCCGATCCGGCCATCCGCTTCGAGCAGGTCGGCAAGACCTATGCCGGGCGCAGCGGCCAGCAGGCCGTGAGCGCGCTCGCCGGCATCGATCTCGATGTGCCGGCCGGCAGCATCCTCGGCGTGATCGGCCGCTCCGGCGCCGGCAAGTCGACACTGATCCGCCTGGTCAACGGGCTGGAGCGCGCCACCGCCGGGCGCATCCTGATCGAGGGCGAGGACGTCACGAACCTGACCGAGGCCGGTTGGCGGGCACAGCGGCGGCGGATCGGCATGATCTTCCAGCACTTCAACCTGCTCTCCTCGCGCACGGTCTTCGACAATGTCGCGCTGCCGCTGGAGATCGCCGGCACGCCGCGCGCGCAGATCGCCACCAAGGTCGAGCGGCTGCTCGCGCTCGTCGGGCTCGCCGACAAGAGCGAGCGTTATCCGGCCGAGCTGTCGGGCGGGCAGAAGCAGCGCGTCGGCATAGCCCGGGCGCTCGCCACCAATCCGAAGGTGCTGCTCTGCGACGAGGCGACCTCGGCGCTCGATCCCGAGACGACCCGCTCCATCCTGTCCCTGCTGAAGCAGGTCAACCGCGATCTCGGCATCACCATCCTGCTGATCACCCATGAGATCCCGGTGATCAAGGAGATCTGCGACCGGGTCGCGGTGATCGAGGATGGGCGGATCGTCGAGGAGGGCGAGACCTTCTCCGTCTTCACCAACCCTCAGCATCCGACGACGGCCCGCTTCGTCGAAGCGGTGACCGGGGTCGAGGTGCCCGAGCATCTTGCGGGCCGCATCCGCTCGCAGGCACGGCCGGGCGACAATCTCGTCCTGCGCATCACCTTCATCGGCGAGAACGCGACCGCGCCCGTGATCAGCCGGCTGAGCGCCATCGTCGGCATCGACGTCAACATCCTGGCGGGACGCATCGACGCCATCGCCGGCCAGCCCTTCGGCAGCCTGCTCGTCTCGGTGCCCTCGCGCGCGCCGGAGAGCGAAGCCGTGCTCGGCGCCCTCAAGAGCCTGGGACTCAAGGCGGAGGTGATCGGCCATGTCTCCTGAAATCATCCGCCTGATCTGGCAATCGACTTTGGACACGCTGATCATGGTCGCGACAGCGGCCGGCATCGGCACACTGCTGGGGCTGCCGCTCGGCGTCTTCCTCGCCACCAGCAAGCGCGGCGAGCTGTTCTCGGCACCTGCCGCCAATGCCCTGCTCGGCGTGCTGGTCAACGCCACCCGCTCGACGCCCTTCATCATCCTGGTCGTGGCGATCATCCCGTTCACACGGCTGCTCGCCGGCACCTCGATCGGCACAGCAGCGGCGATCGTGCCGCTGACCGTCGCCGCGACGCCGTTCATCGCCCGCCTGATCGAAGGCGCGATACGCGAGGTCGATCAGGGTCTGGTCGAGGCTGCCCGCGCCATGGGCGCCACGCCCGTCCAGATCGTGCGCAAAGTCCTGGTGCCCGAGGCTCTCCCGGCGATCGTGCTCGGCCTGACGCTGGCCATCGTCAGCCTGATCGGCTTCTCGGCCATGGTCGGCGCGGTCGGCGGCGGTGGGCTCGGCGATCTCGGCATCCGCTACGGCTACCAGCGCTTCATGCCCGATGTGATGGCGACCGTCGTCGCCGTACTCATCGTTCTCGTCCAGCTCGTCCAGAGCATCGGAGACCGCCTGGCGCGCCGCCTCAACAAGCGCCTGCGCCACGCCTGAACCCGACATTCCATCCGCTTCACGTCAAAGGAAACCACCATCATGACGACCTCCGTCAGCCGCCGCAGCGCCCTTGCCGCCGGCTTTGCCCTCGCCCTTGCCGCCGGCCCGGCGCTGGCCCAGCAGAATCAGGTCGTGCGCATCGGCGTCTCGCCCGGCCCGCATGCCGAAATCCTCGAAAAGGTGAAGCCCCTCATCGCCAAGAAGGGTATCGACCTCAAGATCATCGAGTTCTCCGACTATGTCGTGCCAAACCAGGCGCTCGACGCCGGCGAGCTGGAGGCCAATTCCTTCCAGAACCAGCCCTATCTCGACAACCAGGTGAAGGACCGCGGCTTCAAGATCGAGAGCGTCGGGCTGACAGTGAACTTCCCGCTCGGCATCTATTCGTCGAAATACAAGAACTGGTCCGAGGTGCCGGATGGCTCGACCGTCGCGATCCAGAACGACCCGACCAATGGCGGGCGCTCGCTGCTGCTGCTGCAGGACAAGGGCATCATCAAGCTGAAGGACGGCGTCGGCTTCAAGCCGACCGTGGCCGACATCGTCGGGAACCCGAAGAAGCTCAAGATCATCGAGATCGAGGCTGCCCAGACCCCGCGTTCGCTGGCCGACGTCGCCGCCGCCGCGATCAACACCAACTACGCGGTCGATGCCAAGATCGACCCGGCCTCGGCCATCCTGCGCGAGGATGCCAAGGGCCCGTATGTCAACCTGATCGCCATCCGCAGCGCCGACAAGGACAAGCCGTGGGTCAAGACGCTGCTCGAAAGCTATCACACGCCCGAGATCAAGGCCTTCGTCGCCGAGCGCTTCAAGGGCGCCGTTCTCGCCGGCTGGTGACCGTCTCCTCCCCACCTGGCTCTCCAGTCATATAGCCAGGCAACTGCCCCGGATGCGTGCATCCGGGGCTTTTTGTTTTCCGACGCTCAGCGCCGAGGCGGGCCGAAGGCGGAGCACCGGGTCTCGCCGGTCGTTCGGTGACCACGAAGAGGTCGCCCCCCTTGTTGCCCATGATGCCACGCTCTGGCGCGTGGAACGGCCCCGCTGACAAGATCGGAATCCGCCGGCCGGGAACCATGCGGCGGCCGCGTGACAGGCCTAGCGCAGGCCCGCGCCATCCGCGCCCAGCGCTATCGCGGCCTGCGCCGGCGAGCGCTTAAAGCCGATCACTTCGAGCTCGGTGACGATGGCAACGGCGGCTGCCTGCGCCAGCACGAAGGCGATGCCGAGCCCCGTCGGCGCGAACCAGCCCAACAGCAGGATCGCGATGCTGTCGGCTATCCAGACGAGGTTGCCGCCGATGACCGCATAAACCACGAGGCGCGGCAGGAGCTTGCGACTGGCGAGGAAGCCGAGCAGCGCCGCGCAGGGCAGCAGCATGAGGCCGGCCCCGCGCAGGAAGCCTTCCGGCAGGCCGAGCGGCGCGGCAAGCGGGCCGGCGGCGGTGGCGAGCAGCAGAGCCATGCCGGCGCAGGCAGCGGCATCGAGCGCGAGAGCGTTGCGCAGGAACGGCGAGGACTGGATGAGCGACATGGCATTTCTCCTTGCGGCTTGTTGGGCGGAAGGCCCGTTGTCGATGCGGAGAATGCTGACGGGTTCGCGGGGACGCGTCGATTAAGCGGGAGGTAATTGGAACGGTCCGCCGGGATCGCTAGCTTGCCTGCCATGACCATGCATCACGCCCCCTCCATCGGCGCCCTGCTCCGCGACTGGCGGCAGCTGCGCCGCTTCAGCCAACTCGACCTCGCGCTCGAGGCCGAGATCTCGCAGAAGCATCTGAGCTTCATCGAGAGCGGCCGCTCGCGCCCGAGCCGCGAGATGGTGCTGCTGCTCGCAGAGCACCTCGCTGTCCCGCTGCGCGAACGCAACGCGCTGCTGCTGGCCGCCGGCTATGCGCCGGTCTATCTGGCGCGCCCGCTGGAAGACCCGTCGCTGAAAGCGGCGAAGGGCGCGATCGACCTCATCCTCAAGGGCCATGAGCCCTATCCGGCAATCGCGATCGACCGGCACTGGACGCTGCTCGCGGCGAACGGCGCGGTTACCCGCCTGCTCAGCCTCGTCGCCGATGCGGAGCTGCTGCGGCCGCCGGTCAATGTGCTGCGCTTGTCGCTGCACCCGGACGGACTCGCGCCCTTCATCCTCAATCTCGGCGAATGGCGCGCACATTTGTTGGCCCGGCTGCGCCAGCAGGTCCGATCGACGGCAGACGGCACGCTGGGCGCCCTGCTGAGCGAGCTTTCGGAGTACCCGCATCCGAGCCAGGCGACGAAGGCGCGCCATGAGCCCGAAGCCGAAGCCGGCATCGTCGTGCCCATGCAGCTGCGGCTCGGCGACACCGTGCTCTCGCTGATTTCGACGACCACGGTGTTCGGGACACCGGTCGACATCACGCTTTCGGAGCTCGCGCTTGAAACGTTCTTCCCGGCCGATACCGCCACGGCCGAGGCGCTGCATGCCCTCGCCGCAAACGGCAGCGGAACGGCGTGATCGCCCGGAACCTTTCAGCCCAGGCTCCGTTCCTTACCCGACGCGACGGATGTCGCACCGGAACCAAGAGGAGCTTCGCAATGGGCAGCACGACCGACAAGATCAAGGGTATGGCCAACGAGGCCACCGGCAACGTCAAGCAGGCCGCCGGCAAGGCGTTCAACAAGCCGGACCTGGAAGCCGAGGGCGCCGCGCAGGAGCTGAAGGGCGAAGCCCAGCAGGCGATCGGCAAGGGCAAGGACGCCGTCAAGAAGGCCGTCGACAAGGTCTGAGGCACCGGCCTCAAAACGCAAAGGGCCGCCGAAAGGCGGCCCTTTTTGTATCTATGCCCGGGTGCCGGTCAGGCCGTGCCGCCGAGACCGCCGAGAAAGTCCTTCACCCGGCAGAAGAAGCCGGCCGTCTCCGGGTGGTTGTTGTGCGAGCTCTCGCGCTCGAACTCCTCGAGCAATTCCCGCTGGCGCACTGTGAGCTTCTGCGGCGTCTCGACCACGACCTGGATGTAGAGGTCGCCGACCTCGCGCGAGCGCAGCACGCTCATGCCTTTGGCCTTCAAGCGGAACTGCTTGCCCGTCTGGGTGCCCTCGGGGATCTTCACCCGCGCCTGTTCGCCCGAAAGCGTGGGCACCTCGATCTCGCCGCCGAGCGCGGCCGAAACCAGCCCGATCGGCACGCGGCAGAACAGGTCGGCGCCGTCGCGCTGGAAGATCGCGTGCGGCTTGATCGAGAGGAAGATGTAGAGGTCGCCCGCCGGCCCGCCGCGCAGGCCGGCCTCGCCCTCGCCGGCAAGACGGATGCGCGTGCCGTCCTCGACGCCCGCGGGGATGTTGACCGCAAGCGTGCGCTCGCGCGTGACGCGGCCCGCGCCCTGGCAGTTCTTGCAGGGGTCGTCGATGATCTCGCCGCGGCCCGAGCAGGTCGGGCAGGTCCGCTCGACCGAGAAGAAGCCCTGATTGGCGCGCACCCGGCCATGGCCACCGCAGGTCGGGCATTGCCGCGACTTCGAGCCCGGCTTGGCGCCCGTGCCCGAACAGGCCTCGCACGAGACCGAGGTCGGCACGCGGATCGAGGCGTTCTTGCCGGTGAAGGCGTCCTCCAGCCCGATCTCGAGATTGTAGCGCAGATCGGCGCCACGCTCGCGGCCATTGGCGCTGCGCGGCCCGCCGCGACGGGCATCGCCGAAGAAGGAATCGAAGATGTCCGACATGAAGTCGGAGAAATCGGCATTGCCGCCGGCGCCGCCGCCATTCTCGAAGGCCTGATGGCCGAAGCGGTCATAGGCGGCGCGTTTCTGGCCGTCGGAGAGGACCTGATAGGCCTCGTTGATTTCCTTGAACTTGATCTCGGCTTCCTTGTCGCCGGGATTCTTGTCGGGGTGATGCTGCATCGCGAGCTTGCGGAAGGAGCCCTTCAGCTCGATTTCCGTCACGGTCCGGCTGACGCCAAGGATCTCGTAGTAATCGCGTTTCGACATCGATCGAACAGCCCCTTCGCCGCCTCATGCGTCATGGCCGGGCTTGACCCGGCCATCTCCGGCAGGAAAGCGTTTTTCTTCGCGATGCCTTCTCGTAACGAGATGGCCGGGTCAAGCCCGGCCATGACGTCCCAGGAGAAGGCGAGCGCCGGTTACGCGCTCTTCTTCTTGTCGTCCGAGACGTCCTTGAAGTCGGCGTCGATGACGTCGTCCTTCTTGGCTTCCTCGGTCGTCTCGCCTTCGGCAGCGGCGCCTTCGGCCTGGCTGGCGGCATACATCGCCTCGCCGAGCTTCATCGAAGCCTGCATCAGCTCGTTGGTGCGCGCCTGGATGGCCTCGGGATCCTCGCCGGTCAGGGCAGTCTTGAGCGCCTCGGCCGCGGTCTCGATCGCCGCCTTGTCGGCTTCCGAAACCTTGTCGCCATAATCCTTCAGCGACTTCTCGGTCGAATGCACAAGGCTCTCGCCCTGGTTCTTCGCCTCGACCAGCTCGCGGCGCTTCTTGTCCTCGGAGGCGTTGGCCTCCGCATCCTTCACCATCTTCTGGATGTCGGCCTCGCTGAGACCGCCCGAAGCCTGGATCTTGATCTGCTGCTCCTTATTGGTGGCCTTGTCCTTCGCCGTCACCGAGACGATGCCGTTGGCGTCGATGTCGAAGGTCACCTCGATCTGCGGCATGCCGCGCGGGGACGGCGGAATGCCCATCAGGTCGAACTGGCCGAGCAGCTTGTTGTCGGCCGCCATCTCGCGCTCGCCCTGGAAGACCCGGATCGTCACCGCGTTTTGGTTGTCCTCGGCGGTGGAGAAGACCTGGCTCTTCTTGGTCGGGATCGTGGTGTTGCGGTCGATCAGGCGGGTGAACACGCCGCCCAGCGTCTCGATGCCGAGCGAGAGCGGGGTCACGTCGAGCAGCAGCACGTCCTTGACGTCGCCCTGCAGCACGCCGGCCTGAACCGCGGCGCCGATGGCGACGACCTCGTCAGGATTGACGCCCTTGTGCGGCTCCTTGCCGAAGAACTGCTTCACGACCTCCTGGACCTTCGGCATGCGGGTCATGCCGCCGACGAGGACGACCTCGTCGATCTGGCCCGCCGACAGGCCGGCATCCTTGAGCGCCTTCTTGCAGGGCTCGATGGTGCGCTGGATCAGGTCGTCGACCAGGCTCTCGAACTTGGCGCGCGAGAGCTTGATGGCGAGGTGCTTCGGACCCGAGGCATCGGCCGTGATGTAGGGCAGGTTGATCTCGGTCTGGGCCGTGGTCGAGAGCTCGATCTTGGCCTTCTCGGCGGCTTCCTTCAGGCGCTGGAGCGCGAGTTTGTCCTTCTTCAGGTCGATGCCCTGCTCGCGCTTGAACTCGTCCGCGAGATACTCGACGAGGCGCATGTCGAAATCCTCGCCGCCGAGGAAGGTGTCGCCATTGGTCGACTTCACCTCGAAGACGCCGTCGCCGATCTCGAGGATCGAGACGTCGAAGGTGCCGCCGCCGAGGTCATAGACCGCGATGGTGCCGGCCTGCTTCTTGTCGAGGCCGTAGGCGAGCGCGGCCGCCGTCGGCTCGTTGATGATTCTGAGCACCTCGAGGCCGGCGATGCGGCCGGCATCCTTCGTCGCCTGGCGCTGGGCGTCGTTGAAATAGGCGGGAACCGTGATGACGGCCTGAGTGACGGGCTGGCCGAGATAGGCCTCCGCCGTCTCCTTCATCTTGGTCAGGGTGAAGGCCGAAATCTGCGACGGCGAATAGTCCTTGCCGTCAGCCTCGACCCAGGCATCGCCCGAGGAAGCCTTCTTGATCTTGTAGGGAACGAGCGAGAGATCCTTCTGCGTCATCGGATCCTCGAAGGTCCGGCCGATGAGGCGCTTGATCGCGAAGAAGGTGCGCTCCGGATTGGTGACGGCCTGGCGCTTGGCCGGCTGGCCGACAAGGCGTTCGCCGTCATCCGTGATGGCGACGATGGAGGGCGTGGTGCGCGCGCCTTCCGAATTCTCGATGACCTTCGGCGTGGTGCCTTCCATCACTGCAACGCAGCTGTTGGTCGTGCCGAGGTCGATACCAATGACTTTACCCATGGATGGGATCCCTTTCGATTGAGCAGATCGCCGGCCGGCGACGCATTCCCGTCACCTGCCGGCCCATGGACCGGACCGCCCCCGCTTCGGCGGCGAACGAACCGGCATTCCACGTTTGACGGTGGTTAAACCGCCCCTTGGCGGCGTATATAGTGAGGGTGTTCCCACCCTTGCAAGACAGGCGAGCCGAATAAGAAACGGGGATTTCGGGCTTTGCGGCCGGATTCGTGCTTTCAGGCGCGACTGTGGCCTCGCCGCCCTTGCGCATCCTGACGCCGCCCTTCATGCAGGAAGGCCGTTCCGTTAGCGCATGGACAGCCATGAGCCGATCGACGCGCCTCATCCTCGCTTTGGCGGCTGCTTTAGCCGCGATGACCGCCTGCGCGCAGGCGCAGCCCCTGCAGTTGCCGGGCGCGCAGCCGTTCAATGCACCGGGTGCGCAACAGGCGGCCCCGTCGCAATCGGGCGCGCCCGCCCAGCCGCGCCCGCCGAGCATGCCGGCGATCAAGATCGCCGGCGAGGATGCGATCCTCGGCAAGGTCCTGCATCGCAACGGCCATCACGGCGAGGCGATCTTCACCAAAACGGCAGGCGGATTCGGGATGAAGCTCAATCTCGACGGCTTCCAGCCCGCCAATCTCGTCGAGCCCTGCGCCGTTTCCTTCGGCGCGGATCCGGTTCCGGTCACCGCATTGGGCCGCCCGGCCGGCGTGCCGCGCTACCGGCTGGAAGCTCCGATCTGCCCGATCGTCTTCGATGTGCTCGACGGCGCCTTCCTCGTCGTGGAGCCGACGGAGCCCTGCGTGGTCGAGGCCGCGCAATGCCGCATCGACCCGCGTGGCCTGTGGGGGCCGGACGCACGTACGGCCGCCGCCCAGGCCAAGGAGATCGAGCGAGCCCGCGGCGCGGCCGAGCGGGCCGTCCGCGAAGGCTACAAGACGTTGACCGCGAAGTCCGACGCGGTCGAGCAGCGCACGATCGCCCGCGAGCAGGCGGGCTTCTCGGCCGAGCGCGAGATGATCTGCCGCGATTTCCAGCGCGAGGGGCAGGTGGGGTTCTGCGCCGCGCGCATCACCGAGGCGCGCGCCGCCGGGCTGCGCGCCCGGCTCGGCCTCAACACCGAGCCCAAGCCGGCAGCCAAGCCGAAGCCGCGCCCGGCAACGCCGAGGCCGGCGCCGCTCTCGCTCACACCGACGCAGTAGGGTCCCGGCCCATCCGCTTGGCCAATGTCGCTTCGTCGAGCCCGGCGAGAGCGTAGATCAGAAGCATCGCGAAGCTGCCCGGGCCAGCCGCGCGTTCGGCTGCGATTTCGCCCGCGATCCCATAAGCCGTCAGCGCGGCGGCTGCCGCGACGGCGGCGTCCGGCTCGACCGCCCGGCAGGCAGCGACCAGCGCGCTCGATGCGCAGCCGAGCCCCGTGACTTTCGTCATCAATTCATGGCCATGGCCGATCGAGAAGCTGCGCCCATCGCCCTCGATGCTGTCGATCTTGCCTGTCGTCACGCGCAGGACGCCATCCGCCCGCCGCATGACGGCATCGAGCGCGGCCATTTCCGTGGCGTTGCCACGCACGGTGACGCCCGGCGAGCGCAGGACCGCCTCGGCCAAACCCAGTCTGAGCGGCGACAGCTCGACGAAGACAGGGTCGAGCACGAGGGGGATGCCGCATTCTTGCGAGACGGCGACGAGCTTCGGGATGGCGCGCTCGCCCTCCGGGCTGATCGTGCCGAGATTGATCAGGATCGCGCCGGCCCCGGCGGCGACGGCCGCGACCTCGTCGGGATGACCGGCCATCGAGGGCACGGCCCCGAAGGCGAGCAGCATGTTGGCGGTGACGTTCTGCGCCACCGTATTGGTCAGGCAATGGATGCGCGGGCGGCGCTTGGCCACCCGCGCGAGGATCGACGCGACCTGCGCCGCGTCGAGACTATCGTTCTCGCTGCTCATTCCGCCGCTGGTAGATAGATGCTGCCGCCCTTGTCGAGGAATTCCTTCGACTTGGCGGCCATGCCGTCTGCTGCCATCGCTTCGAGATTGGCGCGCTCATTGTCGCTCATCGCCAGAACCTCGGCGCGCAGGTCCTGCGTGATCTTCATCGAGCAGAACTTCGGCCCGCACATCGAGCAGAAATGCGCGACCTTGTGGGCGTCCTTCGGCAAGGTCTCGTCGTGGTAGGCGCGCGCCGTGTCGGGATCAAGCGCGAGATTGAACTGGTCCTCCCAGCGGAAGTCGAAGCGGGCGCGGGAGAGCGCATCGTCCCTGATCTTCGCGGCCGGATGGCCCTTGGCGAGGTCGGCGGCGTGCGCCGCGATCCGATAGGTGATGACGCCGGTCTTGACGTCGTCGCGGTCGGGCAGGCCGAGATGCTCCTTCGGCGTGACGTAGCAGAGCATGGCGCAGCCATACCAGCCGATCATCGCCGCGCCGATGCCGGAGGTGATGTGGTCGTAGCCCGGCGCGATATCGGTGGTCAGCGGTCCCAGCGTGTAGAAGGGCGCCTCGCCGCATTCACGGAGCTGCTTGTCCATGTTCTCCTTGATCTTGTGCATCGGCACGTGGCCGGGGCCCTCGATCATGACCTGACAGCCCTTGTCCCAGCCGATCTTGGTGAGCTCGCCCAGCGTCTCCAGCTCGGCGAACTGGGCACGGTCGTTGGCGTCGGCGATCGAGCCGGGGCGCAAGCCGTCGCCGAGCGAGAACGAGACGTCGTATTTGCGCATGATCTCGCAGATCTCGTCGAAGCGCTCGTAGAGGAAGCTCTCGCGGTGATGCGCCAGGCACCAGCGCGCCATGATCGAGCCGCCGCGCGAGACGATGCCGGTGACGCGGGATGCCGTCAGCGGCACATACGGCAATCTCACGCCGGCATGGATGGTGAAGTAGTCGACGCCCTGCTCGGCCTGCTCGACCAGCGTGTCCTTGAACACCTCCCAGTCGAGCTTGATCGGATCGCCGCCGACCTTCTCCAGCGCCTGATAGATCGGCACGGTGCCGATCGGCACCGGCGAGTTTCTGAGTATCCAGGAGCGGATGTTGTGGATGTTACGCCCGGTCGACAGGTCCATGACGGTGTCGGCGCCCCAGCGGATCGCCCAGACCAGCTTCTCGACCTCCTCGGCTGCACCCGAGGTCACGGCGGAATTGCCGATATTGGCGTTGATCTTGACCAGGAAGTTGCGGCCGATCGCCATCGGCTCCAGCTCGGGGTGGTTGATGTTGGCGGGGATGATGGCACGGCCGCGCGCGATCTCGTCGCGGACGAATTCGGGCGTGACGAATTCCGGCACCGAAGCGCCGAAGCTCTCGCCATCGGCATGGCGCTCCCTGGCACCTTCCAGCATCTGCGCACGCCCGAGATTCTCCCGATGCGCGACATAGATCATCTCGGGCGTGACGATGCCGGCCTTCGCGAACTCGTACTGGGTCGTCATCCGCCCGTCAGCCGCCATCAACACTGGGCGTTCGGCGGGACAAGCCGGGACCATCTGGTTCGGCGAGATGTTGCCGTTATCGGCGGCCGTCACCGCGCGGCCCGGCACGGTATCGAAGCCGCGGCGGCTCAGCCATTCGCGCCTGATCTGTGGCAGGCCGGCATTGAGGTCGATCTTCACATCCGTTTCGGTGAAGGGGCCGGAAGGATCGTAGATGCGCACCGGCGGTTCGGCATCGGTCGTCAGCACGACCTCGCGAAAGGGCACCCGGATCGAGGCATCCTGCGGCGTCGGAACATAGATCTTGCGCGAGCCGATGATCGGCCCGGTGGTGACGCCGGTTGGCGCGCCGAACTTTCGCGCCGCATCGGCAGCAGGTTTCGGAGGTTTCGTATGGGTGTTCATGGGGATCTCCGCCTTGGTTCAAGGGTCAGGAGATCCGGCGTCGAAGCGGTTCAAGCGCTGTGATGCGGGCATGGTTGTGACCGTGCCGCGTTCCAGTCCCTCCGCCGGTATGACCCGGATCAGGTTCGATGGGTTCGGCGGTCAGGCCATCTCAGCTCTTGCGAGCACCCCTCGGAACAGCGCCGAGGTTAGGCGCAGCGCCGCCGCTTGGCAACGGGGCTGCATGACGAATGACTGGAGGATGGAAGAGGGAGATCAGGCCGTCAGGTCGACCAGGCTGCCCTGCCCAGCAGGAACCGTCGCCTGCGTCTGCTCGACGCTCTGCTGGAGCATGGCGACGAGGCTCTGATCGGCCTGCGCGTTCTGTTTGATCATCTCGACGGACAGCGCCTGCTGCGTCGAGGCGGCCTGCATCGTGACGATGCTGCGGGCAAGGGAAACGGCGTCGCTCATGCGGCGACGCTAGTTCGCCGACCTTGCCAAATCCTGAACGGCCCCGCTCAGGGCGCGATGATCGACGGCACCGGGCGCGGCATCGGCGGGTCGCGATCTGGCTGCGGCGCCGCCTGCGCGCGGTCATCGCGCGGGGCGCGCATTTCCGCGCGCGGCACGGGCCTCTCACTGGCTGGCGCGCGAACGGCCTCGCCTGCGCGAGGAGCCAACGGCACACCCGGAGCCCGCTGCTTCACGGCGGCAGGAGCACTCTGAGCCAGTGACGGAAGCGATGCAAACGAGCCCGCCATCATCAGGCAGGCCATCACCAGACCAAGCTTTTTCATGACTGAACCTCCCTTCGGCTTGTCCTCCGGGAGATGAAACCGCCACAGAAGGCGGCAGTTCCCTGCGTCCAGGGAAGAACGGGGCCGCTTGTCGAGCAGCCCCGTTCCCGTCGTCACTGGTTCTGGCCGCTGAGCAGCGGCGTGATGCGCCGCAGCGTCACGCGACGGTTCTCGCGTGCCGCGTCCTGCGTGTTGATCTTCAGATACTGCTCGCCATAGCCCTGCGTCGTCAGGTTCTCGGGCGGGATCTGGAAATCGCGCGTCAGGATCTCGGCGACGGACTGCGCGCGGCGATCCGAGAGGGAGAGGTTGTCGATATCGGCGCCGACGGCGTCGGTATGTCCCTCGACGAGGAAGACTTCGTTGGGCGCGCGCTGCAGGGCGCGCCGGACGGAGTCCGCGATCACGGACAGGCGCTGCGCCTGTTCGGGCGCGATCTGCCAGGAGCCGGTGTCGAAGGTGATCGTGTCGATGTCGACGCTGCGCATGCGGGCGCGCAGATCCGGCGAGTAGCGGACCTCGTCCAGCGTATAGCGACGCGGGATCGCGGCGATCGGCGGCGCCGTGATCGTCTCATAGATCAGCGCCTCGTCGGCCTGATCCGCATCGACGATATAGCGCTCGCGCGGCATCGGCAGCGGCGGCGCCGGCAATACGACGACATCGTCGGCGAAACGGCCGGGACGGTCGCGCAGCGTGTTGTCGATGATGATCACCTCGCGGTTGTCGCGGTCGATGCGGGTGCGGCGGATCAGCCGGCCCTCCTCGTCCGTGACGGTGACGATGCGCGTGCCGTCGGGGCGCTCGAAGACCATGCGGTTCTCGTCGCCGCGGCGCTCGGATCGCCCCTGCCAGCCGAGATCGCGGAAACGCTGATCCTCGTCGCGGCGGATGATGGCGCGGCCGTCATCGTCGCGGATGATGGTGCGGCCGGGCTCGCGGATGATGGTGACGTCACCCTCGCGGCGCTCCTCGCGGCGGCTGCGGATATCCTCGAAGCGCTGTGCGCCCTGCGTCGCCATGATGCCACCGATGACACCGGCGCCGAGGCCGATCGCACCGGCGACGCCGGGCGAGATGCCGCCGCGACGTCCTTCGCGCTGGGGCGGCTGGGTCGGGAAGGCCCCACCGGCGGGCGGCTGACCCGGAGCAACGCCGGGCTGAGCAGGGGTGGGGGCAACACCCGGTTGTGCAGCGGACGGCGGCGCTCCCGGAGCGGGGCGCGGCGGCTGAACCGGAGCTGTTCCCGCGGGCGGAGTCGGAGCGGTTACGCCTGGTTGCGCAGGGGCCGTGGGAACGCCGGGCGCTGCGGCCGGAGGCGTCACGGGCTGCGGCGCTGCGGCCGGCGGACGGGCTTGGGACGGCGCAGCCGAGGGTGGCACGGCCGGGCCGCCACGCGGAACGGCGGAAGGCGGAGCGCCTGCGCCCGGCTGAGCCGGCGCGGGAGCGGCAGCCGGCGGCGTTCCCGGTGTCGGGCGCGGCTGCCCGGCGGGCACCGAGGGTGCGGTGCCGGGCTGCGGCGCAGCGGCCGGCGGGCGGGTTTGAGCCGGAGCGGCCGAAGGCGGAACGGCCGGGCCGCCGCGCGGAACCGCCGG
>NZ_JBFUIF010000021.1:0-90915 GCF_056402015.1 Allobosea sp. P4_C6 | reverse complement strand
TTTCACAGTAACCCTCACCGTCTAACGCCAAATCTCGTTACGCGAGTTCGGCGGGAGATTGAAATCAGCAATTGTGCGAGGTCCTCACTCGCGCACCCGCTCCAAAACTGACAATGTCACATCCATGCGTCAGAAACGGTCGTGTGCCGTTTATGGCGACCGCAGCACCTGATTTCCGAAGGTCGGCTTTGCTTGGCTGCGCAGGTGACGGATGGGAGCGTTCATTGCGGTTCGAAAAGACACGAGCACTTCTTGACTTGGCCAGGGCTCTTGCCGGCTCGGCCGAGGGGCTCACCCTTGACGAGATGGCCCGAGTTGCCGGTGTCGGTCGCCGCACCGCGGAGCGGATGCGGGACGCAATCGAGCAGATCTTCCCGCAGCTCGAAGCGGTGGACGATCCGCCGTACAAGCGCTTCCGCATCAGCAATGGACTCGATCGGCTGTTCCAGGCTCCGACAGCCGAGGAGCTCGTTGCTCTCAACACGACGGCGCTTGCCTACCAGGCATCCGGCAATGCCGACCGCGCCGATGCGCTTTTGTCGCTGGAAGGCAAATTGAAGGCCTCGCTGCGCTCATCGGCGCTACGACGGTTGGGACCCGACATGGAAGCGCTGCTCCAGGCTGAAATGGTGGCCGTTCAACCTGGCCCCAGAGCCATTGAAGATGGCGATCTGCTTTTACAGCTTCGTCACGCTCTGAAGGCATGCCGCGAAGTGCAATTTGTCTATGCCGGCGGATCACGGCCGGGCGAACAACGGCACGTGGTGCCGTATGGTCTCCTTTTTGGGCGGACCAACTATCTCGTTGCCGCCGAGAGGCAGCAGGACGAGCCAAAGACCTGGCGTTTGGATCGCATTCAGAAACTGGAAATCCAAGACAGACCGGCCGTGGTGCCGCTCGACTTCAATCTCGCTGAGTTTGCCGGGCGCTCATTTGGTACTTTCCACGGAGCGCTGGAGCACGTCGTTCTGAGGGTCAAGCCGGATCGGGCTCAGGATGCACAGCGATGGCTTTTCCATCCAAGCCAGGAGGTCAAATTGCAAAGTGACGGGTCCGTCCTTGTCACTTTCCAGGCAAGCGGCATGCTGGAGCTGTCATGGCACCTGTTTTCGTGGAGCGATCAGGTCGAAATCCTCGCCCCTGAAAGCCTTCGCACCTTGATGGTTGAAGAGTTGCGCCGGGCGATCGCCGTTCATGGAGCCGAAAGGGCGACCAAAACTGACGAATCTTCGCCGTAGCGTAATTTCGATGGCTTGAAAGCGTGTCCGTGCGTCGACATCAAGGCGCTTCCCAGACTTGGTTCGCGTAGCAGCAACTCGCTCTTCACGGCACGATCCGACTTACGCGGTAGCTAAGCGGGGCAACCTCGTCCACCGATATGGCCGAGCCAACGGCCACCTCGTTCAGCTTAAAGAATTGCGCAACCCACCCGCGCTTCCGAAAGAATTTCTTATCACCGTCAAGGTCGGTGAGAACAGGAATGGGCCCGCCCCAGTCGATAGAAATTTCTGTCGACGCAGAGCTAGCTCGGTTTGAGCCTCCCACGGCTTCTGGCGGGAACTTATCGAAAAAATCTCGGAGGTAGATGTGGTTATGCCGGATATTGCCTTCGGTAATTCTCGTTATGCCGAGATGGCGGACGGCTGTGGCAGTCACGGGGGCGCTGACCATCCGCGTGGGTGTCTCTTCCGCAGTCGATTGAGCACGGCGCTGAAGCTCCTGGGGCGACACTCGCGCCTCGGTCAGGGCCTGGACTACGGGCGGGGTTCGAAGCGCCGTTAACGTTTCCGCCCGAAGCACCACTTCGGCCGATGCTCGCGCATCTTCACCGGCATCGTGATGGACGAAATTCAAGCCAAGGTGCCGCTTCAACGAAGCAAGACCATGCCCGCCATTGCCCTTGAGTTCTGGCCAGGCCCCGCGTGCGACTTGAACGCTGTCCCGCCACGTCCATGCAGGCTGCTTAAACCCAGCTTGGGTGCATGCGGCGTTGATTGCGGTCTGATCGAAGCTCGAATGCTGGTAAACGACCTGCCCAGTCAAAGCCATTTGGAGCATAGGTAGAACCTGATCGAACGTCGGCGCGCCGCGAACCGTGCGAGCGGTTATCCCGTGAATTCGGCTGCATGACCAATCGTCTGTCTGCGGGTCGATGTAGGTGACCCACGTCTGGATCGTCCTGTCTGGGCACACGAAGGCCAATCCGATCTGACAGATGCTGGCGCGACTATAATTCGCCGTCTCAACGTCAAGCGCGACAAATCGGAACTCGCCGAGCGGAAGCTCCCTGACGGAGCCCGGAGCTTTTGACGGAAGAGTGAATCCATACTCTTGCAACGTGCCGAGATAGCGGCTTCGCTGGCGTTCAATCGCCTCCACTTGAGCCTGCCCCCATCCCAGCCGAGCAATGGTCAGATCAACGAGGTGCTGAGGCTCCTCGTAGGCCGCCGCCGCTTTTCGATTCCAAGCGATAGCCTCGGCGGGAGCAATCGCAATCACTTCCCGTTCCAAGGCTGAGATATCGACGTGCCCCGAGATCGGAAGCCAAATTGCTGCGCAATGATCCGCAATAAACGCGTTGCGCAATGCCTTAGCGTAGCCGCCATCCGCCACTGTCGACAGGCTCTTCCTGTCTCTCCACATGCGCCCCACGTTGTACATGTGCGAGAAATAGTGGCTCATGCCTTCTGAGCCGGTGCGGTGTCGTTGGTGTATGCGCTCGTACAGGCTCTGCGTTGTCGAACTGGTTGAACCTATGTAGCTCAAATAGCCAAGATGATCGATCAAGCCATAGAGCCCACGCTCATTTTGCGGAGCATCAGCGGTCCGGCGAGCGGTCTGCTTCAAAAGTGCGTCAAGGGCATTTCGGGCCGAGTGGTCCATTGTTCGTCTCGCTATTCAGGATGATCAGTTGAACCAGCGACGATGCCGCCGCGCTACTGTGACTACGTGCCCGTGCTCACCAACGACGAGATACACGCCGTTGTAGCGCTCCAACTCTGATCGCCGACGATCACTCCCATCGGCGGCTAAGGCGATGGAAGCCCTGTCGAACATCAACCGAATCGCTCTTCCCGGGGCCTTACGCTGAGTGCCGTAAGCGAAGATCGTTGCGACGATCTCGGCTGGAATGCTGCGCTGGATACCTCGCAGTTGCGCATGACGGGTGATGTCCATCTCAACTCCGAATTTAGCAATGATCCGCAGTTCGGCGCCGTTGATGCATGGCGTCGTTCGGGCAGGATTGTGAGAGTGTGATCGCTGGCGGTAGTGCGTCGATCAGAGGGTGTTGCGATCGACACGGCGCCACTCGATTGCGCTGACAATGCCCCAGTTGTCGTTCTCGTTGGGACGGCGCCACTTCGCGACAGGCATAGCTTGAAGCCGCTGCAGTGCTTCGTCGTAGTCCTGGAACACTTCCTCCGAGCCCTTGTCGCCGATCTGATAGCGACCGCCACGGCTTGTGCTGGGCGTGAAGATCGAGCCATCGCGAGCGACAGGAACAAAAACAGGTGTCATTTCCGTCGGCTCGTCCGTAAGCGCCACGTTTTCACATTTCGAGATCGTCGGCAGAAAGGAATCGCGCTTATCTAGCCATGCGCGGGCGGCCTCGTTCGACAGGAGACCAGCCGCGTCCTTCGGCAATTCGGGCGTGGCCCCGGACATCATGTTGCGTATCCGGCTGAGCTTGACGTTCCCCAGCAGAGCTAAGCCCTCTGCGGCGACGCCAGATGCGTTGTCCAGATTCCACCGCGCCCTCGCCATCAGAAGAGTCGGAAAGAGCGGCTCGCTTTCGGCGTCAGGAAGCCAACGATCGGGAGGGCAGTCGAGGAGCAGCTCTTCAACCGTTTCGAAGGTCTCGCGGATCTCTTGTTCGCCCGAACCACCACGATCAAGGAGGCCAAATACCGCATACGCGGACAGGGTCGTCAGCTTCTCTCCCAACTTCGTCTCGAGGTAGAAGCCCGTCTCTTGAACAGCCTCCTGCCATTCGGCTGTGCAGTTATCCAGTTGCGCGAAAGCACGCGCAGTCTGGTCTACTCCAATAATGCGCTCCAAGTTTTGTCCAAGCCGGGTAACCAGCGCGATTAGCGACGTGGCGGCATCCACATCGGCGTCGAACCACCTGCCAAAGGCCTCCGACCGCTCTTCGTAGGTCGCGCTGCGTTGGATTCCGTGTTCGCGAAGCGAGTTCATGCGTTGTCTCCAGTGATGCGATGATTCACTACATCACTGGATTATCGATTGCAATAGGAAGTGATCTAAAGAGTCACTTTATCACTCGCTTCGAGGCCCGCGGCATATGCGCTCCCGCCTTAGGCTACGCAATTCTCAATGCACAATGCGCAAGCGTCGACTCGCCAATCGACCGCCCAATTTAACGCGATCAAATTGGCTGCTCGAGCTGGAAGTTTGCAGCTGCAAACGTGCTTGGCTACTTGGACACGCAAGCCATTCAGTTGCGGTTGAACGACCAGACGGAGCCAGGGTCGGCTCTTTGATCGCGGGATCTAGATTGCTGAGGTACTATTGGACAACGCGGCCGTGCCGGCGGGAGCGATCTTCAACTTCTCGCTCGGCCGCGTTGACAACTGGCGCTCCGACCCCACGTCGAAACCAGTGGGTCCCGCTCTGATCCAACTCGTCACATGCGGCCAATCGTCCGTAGCTGCTCGCTGCAGGCCGCTTGTAACCGACAAACAGCCTAGGGCCGAAGCTAGGACCGCATTTCTGAGCCTTCGGAAACCACCAACTTTTCCAATCACTTAGATCGAAAATTTGGTGGAGCTGAGGGGATTCGAACCCCTGACCTCTGCAGTGCGATTGCAGCGCTCTCCCATCTGAGCTACAGCCCCAAGGCGCTGGCCTTCTAGGCCGTGCGCCGCGTGGATGTCAATCACCTCCGCCATCTGTTTTGGCGCCGGCGGACGATATTCCGCGACATCTTTCCGAAAAGGCCCAAGAGGAAGATCGATGCGTGCCGTTCTCGACGTGGTTCTGCTCGCCCTGCAGATCTATGTGTGGATTTTGATCGCCTCGGCGGTGCTGAGCTGGCTGATCGCCTTCAATGTCATCAACACCCGCAACCAGTTCGTCGCGACCATCTGGGACGCGCTCTACCGCGTCACGGAGCCGGCCCTGCGCCCGATCCGCGAGCGCCTGCCGAATCTCGGCGGCATCGACATCTCGCCGATCATCCTGCTGCTGATCATCTACTTCATCCAGAGCGTGATCGTCCGCTACATCTACCCGAACGTCTTCTGACGGCGCCTGCCCTGCGCGCCGCGCGGCTCCCGGGCTTCCACGACGCATTCGACGGCGCCGCGGCCGGCATGCAGTATGGCGACCTCCACAATCGATCGAGGTCGCCCGCATGGCCGCAGCCGCTCGCCCCTATCGCAGCCAGAACTGGGTTCTGACCAAGCCGGCCGCCCGCGGCCGGCACGGCATCGTCGTCTCGCAGAGCCGCGAGGCGGCCGAGGCCGGAACGGCGATTCTCGAGCAGGGCGGCAATGCCGCCGACGCAGCGGTCGCGGCCTGCTTCGCGCTCGCGGCGGTCGAGCCCTGGAACAGCGGCCTCGGCGGTATCGGCTTCGCGGTGGTGCTGAAGGCCGGAGAAAGCCGGGCGCAGGTGGTCGATTTCGGCCCTGTCGCGCCGCGCCGCGCCGATCCCGCCGATTACCCCCTCACCGGCGAGATGAAGAAGGACCTCTTCACCTGGCCGGAGGTCGTCGGCGACCGCAACATCCACGGCCCCCTCTCCTTCTGCATCCCGTCCTCGGTCGCCGGCTATGCCAAGCTCAAGCAGGCCTTCGGCTCGGCGCTGCCGCTGGCGGATATCCTGCAGCCCGCGATCGCGCTCGCCCGGCGCGGCCTGCCGGCAGATTGGTACACGACGCTGAAGATCGCCTCTTCCGCCGCGGTGCTGCGGCTCTATGAGGAGAGCGCGCGCATCTACCTGCCCGGCGGCCTGCCGCCGGTGCCGCCCTATCAGGGCTCGCCCGGCTTCATGACGCTCGGCAAGCTGCCGGAGACCCTCGAACACCTCGCCAGAGCCGGCCTCGACGACTTCTACAGCGGCGATCTCGCCCGCCGGCTCGCGGCGGACATCGCCGCCGCCGGTGGCGTCGTGGACGAGCAGGATCTGGCGGGTTGCAAGGCCGAGCTGCGCGAGGCGCCGACGATCGACTGGCGCGGCAGCCACCTCGTCCATACGGCCGGCGGCCTCACCGCGGCACCGACACTTGAACGCGTGGTCGCCGGCATGGCCGATGCGCCGATCGATGGCGACAGCCCTTCGGCCGCCTGGTTCGCGCAACTCTCCCGCGTCATGCGCGAGGCCTATCGCGAGCGCCTCGACGGCCTTGGCGCCGCCACCACGGCCAAGGAGCCGGGCGACACCTGCACCACGCACCTCACCGTGGTCGACGGCGAGGGCAATCTCGTCACCGTCACCACCACGCTGCTGTCCTCGATGGGCAGCCGCGTCGTGCTGCCGGGCACCGGCGTGCTGATGAACAACGGCATGATGTGGTTCGATCCCCGCCCCGGCAGCGCCAATGCGATCGCGCCCGGCGCCCGCCCGCTCTGCAACATGTGCCCGGTCGTGGTGACGCCCAGGGATGGCGGCTGGCCGCGCCTGGCCGCCGGCTCCTCCGGCGGGCGGCGCATCCTCGCCAGCGTCTACCAGACCCTCGCCTGGCAGCTCGATTTCGGCATGGATACCGAAGCGACGGCGCACCATCAGCGCATCGACGTCTCCGGCCCCGACTCGACCAGCGCAGATCTGCGACTGCCCGCCGAGACGCTGGCGGCGCTGGAGCAGGCTGGCCCGACGACCCTCGTCGAGCATGCCGTGCTGCCGATCAACTTCGCCTGCCCGAACTTCATCCGGGCCGACCGCGAGGGCGCCGAAGGCTCGAGCGACGCCGCCTCGCCCTGGTCGGCGGCAGTCGCGGCACAGCGCTGACGGTGACCGCGTCAGCCCGGCGCGGCAAGGGCCGTCATTCTCGGGTGAAGCGGAGCGCAGACCCGAGAATCTCTTGCCGGAGATGCTCGGGTCAAGCCCGAGCATGACGAGCGGGGGTCAGACCCGCTTCAAGCCCCAGGGATAGGGCGCGGAGCCTGCCAGCATGCCGGTCAGGTTCTTGCGATAGGCCGTGCGGATGACGAACTGGCCGAGCGGGATCGTCCCGCATTCTTCCAGCGCCAGCCGGCCGAGATCGACCGCCGTCTTCTTTTGCGCGGCCTCATCGGGCGCATAGAGCCACTGCTCGGCCAGTTCCTCGGCCTTGTCGCTCTTCCACCAGCCGAACCAGCCCTTGTCGCCCTGGCCGCGCACAAGGTTCGACAGCGCCGGGTTGCCCCAGCCGATCGCCGCGCCGGTGGTGTGGAAGATGCTCCAGCCGCCCTTCTCGACGCCCTCGCGGCTGTTGCGGCGCTGGATCACCGTACCCCAGTCGCTCGCCGCCATCTCCACGTTCATGCCGAGCTGCTTGAGCAGTTCGTAGGTCACCTCGCCGAGCGGCCCGATATCCGGAAAATCGGTCGGGTTGATGATCACGACCTTCTCGCCATTGTAGCCGGACTCCTTCAGCGCGGCCTTGGCCTTCTCGATGCTGCCCGGCATCAGATCTTCCTGCTCGCCGGTGTAATAGGGCGTGCCGCGCCACCAGAGATTGCGGCAGACCTGCCAGGTCGAGGTGTCGTCGCCCTGGGCGGCGCGCATATAGTCTTCCTGCTTCACCGCCATGCGGACGGCGGCACGCACCTTCGGGTTGTTGAAGGGTGGCTGCAGATGGTTCAGCCGGATGATGGCGCCGCGCCCGGCCTTGTCGATGATCTCGCGCTTGATGTCGGGGCTCTGGGCCAGCATCGGCTGCAGATCGGCGAGCGGACGCTCCCACCAGTCGACCTCGCCCGTCGTCAGGGCCGCGGCGGAGGTCGCCGGATCGGGCAGGATGTGCCACTCGATCCGCTTGAAGTTCGCGACCTTGCCGCCGGCATTGCGGCTCGGCGCCTCGCTGCGCGGCTTGTAGCCGTCGAACTTCTCGTAGACCACGCGGCTGCCGGTGACATATTCGCCGGGGACGAACTTGTAGGGACCGGAGCCGACCATCTCCGTCACCTGCTTGGTGGCGTCGGTCTGGGCCAGCCGCTCCGGCATGATGAAGGGCGGGTTGTCCGCCTTGGAGAGCAGGTCCAGCATCATCGGGAAGGGCCGGGTCAGCTTGATCTCGATGGTGCGTTCGTCGGGCGCGCTCCAGGCTTCGACGACCTTGGTCAGGAGCTGACCATAGGGATCGCGCTGGCACCAGCGCTTCATGCTCTGGATGCAGTCGGCCGGCTTGACCGGGGCGCCGTCGTGGAAGGCGAGCCCCTCGCGCAGCTTGATGCGCCAGGTCTTGCCGTCGGCCGAGATCTCGTGGCCCTCGGCCATCTGCGGCTGCGGCTTGAGGTCGAGATCACCGCCATAGAGCGTGTCGAAGACGAAATAGCCGTGGTTGTTGGTCACGGTCGCCGTCGTCCAGATCGGATCGAGCGCCGTCAGGTTGGCCTGTGGCACGAACTTCAGGGTCGTGGCGCTCTGCGCGGCGGCGGACCGCGTCAGGCTCGGGCCGGCGATGGCCAGCGCGGCCGTCCCCGTGAGAAAATCGCGACGCTTCATGCTTGCTCTCCCCTTTTTCTGGTTGATGATTGTGTCCGTTCAGGCGAAGCCCATGAAATTCGGGCTCTCGCTGATCGGCCGGGCCTTGGCGAGCCTGGCGAGGTCCGGCACCGGCCGCGCCGTCAGCGGGTCGCCCGCCAGCGCCGCCTCCAGCGCGGCGGCCACCGCCAGCACCTTGGCATCGCCGCCGCGCGGCCCGACGATCTGGAGCCCGAAGGGCATGCCGTTGCGGTCGAGCCCGACCGGCAGCGAGATCGCCGGGTGTCCGACGATGGTGACGGCATAGGCCAGCGCCAGCCAGTGGAAATAGGTCCGCGTCGCCCTGCCGTCGATCTCGGCGGGGAAGAGCTCGGTCCAGGGCCGGGGGCTCAAGGTCACCGCTGGCGACAGGATGACGTCGTAGCGCTCGAAGAATTGCTGCCAGCGCTGGTAGATCGCCGTCTGCTGCTTCAGCGCCCGCGTGACGTCGAGCGCCGAATAGCCCAGCCCTTCCTCGACATTGGCCCGCACATTAGGCCCGACCATGTCCGGCGTGTCGCGCACCTTGTCGAGATGGCCCGCGAGGAAGCCGACCGCACGCAGGATCTCGAAGACCTCGTCGGTGCCGTCGCAATCCGGCGTGGCTTCTTCGGCAGCATGGAAGAGATGGCTGAACGCCCCGGCCTTCTCGGCGAAGACGTCCTTGATATGCCGCTCCGTCGGGGCGAAGCCGAAATCGGGCGTCAGCGCCACCTTGAGCGAGGCGAGATCGATCGCGTCGGGCCTGGCGAAATCCTCAGGCCGGCGGATCGTCTGGCCATGCACGGTCGTGGCGAGCGGATCGGCGCCGTTATCGGAGACCATGGAGGAAAGCAGCAGGCAGAGATCGGGCACGTTGCGCGCCATCGGCCCGAGTACCGGAAGCGGATACCAGCCAAGAGCCCGCTTCTCGCTCGGCACGAGGCCCGGCGTCGGGCGGAAGCCGACGATGCCGTTGAAGGCCGCCGGATTGCGCAGCGAACCGCCCGTGTCGGAGCCGGTCGCGATCGGCACCATGCCCGTCGCCAGCGCCACGCCCGAACCGCCGGAGGAGCCGGCCGCGCTCTTCGACGGATCGAAGGGGTTGCCCGTCGCGCCGTAGACGGCATTGCGGGTATTGGCACCGGCGCCCCATTCGGGCGTGTTGGTCTTGCCGGCGATGATCGCGCCGGCCTTGCGCACCGAGGCGACGATCAGCTGGTCTTCCTTCGGTACGAAATCGCGATAGAGCGCGCTGCCATAGGTGGTGCGCAGTCCCGCGGTGTTTTCGAGATCCTTGATCCCGACCGGCAGGCCGTGCAGAGCGCCCAGCGCATCGCCGCGCGCCGTCGCTTCGTCGGCCTCGGCTGCCGCCTTGCGCGCCGCCTCGTCGTCCCGCGCCACCATCGCGTTCACAGCCGGATCGACCTCGTCCATGCGGCGGATGCAGCTTTCGAGCAGTTCGCGGGCGGAAAGCTTCCGGGCGCCGATGAGGGCGCGCGCGGCGACGGCGCTGAGATCGCAAGGTTCGGTCAAGGCGGGTGTCTCCGTTGCGCAGGCGCCTTGGCAAGCGTTATGCCGCACAGGGCGCAGGCAGCCAGACTAGGCGACGCGACCGGTATGTCCATGACCCGGCGGCGCATGGCTGCCCCTTCCCGACGAGAGGGCCGAAGAGAGAGCCGATGAGCGATCCGACCAGCCGTCCCTGGCGGGAAACAGGCGAAGGCGTCAGCCTGACCGTCAGGCTGACGCCACGCGGCGGCCGCGATGCGCTAGATGGTGTCGAGACCCTGGCCGACGGTCGCTTCGTGCTGAAGGCTCGCGTCCGGGCAGCACCGACGGAGGGCGAGGCGAACGCCGCACTCATCCTGCTTTTGTCGGGTGAGCTCAGGCTGCCGCGCTCGCAGATCGCCATCGTCGCCGGCGCCAGCGCGCGGCTGAAGACCGTGCTTTTGCGGGGTGAGCCTCGCGCACTCGTCTCGGCGCTCGAAACGCGGATTCACGGCGGCCGATAGGCGCTCGCCCGTATCGCACCGCAACATCGACTTGACGAAGCCCGCGCTTTCCTGTTCGAGAAGAGCCATGGAAAAGCCTGCTGAGCCGTTCCCGCAGCGCCTGACGGAAGGCTATCGGACCTTCCTCGACGACCGTTTTCTCCGCGAAAAGGGCCGATACGAAGAACTCGGCGAACACGGCCAGACGCCGAAGATCATGCTGATCGGCTGCTGCGACTCGCGCGTTTCGCCGGAGGTCATCTTCGATGCGCGGCCGGGCGAGATGTTCGTCGCCCGCAACATCGCCAATCTCGTGCCGCCCTTCCAGCCGGACAACCAGCTCCACGGCACGTCGGCCGCGCTGGAATATGCCGTGCAAGCGCTCAAGGTCCAGCATATCGTCGTGCTCGGCCATGGCCGCTGCGGCGGCATCCGCGCCTTCGCAGACGACAGCCAGGAAGCGCTCTCGCCCGGCGACTTCATCGGCAAATGGATCACCCTGATCGGCCCGGCGGCCGAGCGCACCGGCGGGCGCGGCCGCAACGAAAGCTTCGACGGCTACCTGCATCGGCTCGAACTGGCTTCCGTCCAGCAATCGCTCGCCAATCTCCGCACTTTCCCCTGCGTCCAGATCCTCGAAAGCAAGGGCAGGCTGCACCTGCACGGCGCCTATTTCGCGGTCGCCACGGGCGTGCTGATGATCCTCGATCCGGTCACCGGCCAGTTCATCCCGGCCGTCGGCGAGATGCCCAAGCGCGTCCAGCAGATCCGCTGCTCCGAGGCGTGAACGCTGTACGCCATGCTCGGGCCTGACCCGAGCATCTCGGAAACCAGCTTCTCTCGTCTTGAGATTCTCGGGTCTAGGCTTCGCTCCGCCCGAGAATGACGCGGCGACGGCCGTGCCTCACTCGCCATCCGCCAGCGGATGGAGATCGCGCACCATGCTCTTCAACCGCTCGTCGAGGACATGGGTGTAGATCTGCGTCGTCGCGATGTCGGCATGGCCCAGCAGCTCCTGCACGACCCGCAGATCGGCCCCGTTCTGCAGCAGATGGCTCGCGAAGGCATGCCGCAGCACATGCGGGCTGAGCGCCGCGGCCGAGAGCCCCGCCGCCCCGCCGAGCACCTTGAGATCGCGCGCGAAGACCTGACGGGTCAGATGCCCGCTCTCCCCATCCGAGGGGAAGAGCCAGCGTCCCTCGCCTTCGCCGGCCTCGATCAGCGCCTCCAGCCACTCCCGCGCAGCCTGCCGCGCCGCCTCGTTCAGCGGCACCAGCCGCTCCTTGTCGCCCTTGCCGCGCACAATCAGGAAGCGCTCGCGTGTCGTCGCGGCCGATCGCGGCAGCGCTATCAGCTCGGAAACACGCAGGCCCGTGGCGTAGAGCATCTCGACGAGGCAGCGCATTCGCAGCGCCTTCAGCCGGGCCGTCTTGGTCAGCCCCTCCCGCGAACATGCCGCCCGCGCAGTTTCGAGAAGCCGGTCGACATCGCCGACCGAGGCCACCTTCGGCAGCGGCCGCCCTCGGCGGGGGCCCGAGATCGCGGCGGAGGGGTCGGTCCCCGCCAACCCTTCGGTATAGAGAAAGCGATGGAACTGCCGCACGGCGGAAAGCCGCCGCGCCGCCGAGGAGGCCTTGAGCCCGCGCGCCGAGAGATCGGCGAGCCAGCCGCGGATATCATCCGCCGTGGCGTCGGCCACAGGCTTGTTGGCAAGGAAGCCGAGATAATCCTCGACGTCGCGCTCATAGGCTTCGAGCGTGTTGCGCGCCGCGCCGCGCTCGGCCGCCAGCATGTCGAGGTAAGCATTCAGCCGCTGGCGCGACAACCGGCTCATTTCGGCTGAAGTTTCGAGGGCGGCACGATCTCGACCATCTCGCGCTGCACCGGCTGGACGAAGGTCACGAGCGCCACCATGCCCCCGAAAACCAGACCGGCGATGACCGCGACGAAGGCGAGGAAACGGAATAACGTCGGCACTTCGGGCGAACTCTTGCAATCGCGCGATCTTGGGCCAGCCGACTATCCGCGATGCCGCCCGCGCCGCGCAAGGGCAGGCAGGCCACAGCCCCACGCAAAGCGCGGCAAAACCATGACGGAGGCATGACGCGGCCGGCGCCTGCGTGCTACAGCGTGCCGAGGAAATAAGATCGATGACTGCCGCCGCCACAATCACCGCCCCGGACACGGCCGATCTCCGCGCTGCTCTCGGCAGCCGCGCCATCGTGCTCGTCGGGATGATGGGCTCCGGCAAGAGTTCTGTCGGGCGCCGGCTCGCCAGCCGCCTCGGCATGCCCTTCGTCGACGCCGATACCGAGATCGAGACGGCGGCGGGCATGACGATTCCCGAGATCTTCGCGCAGCGCGGCGAGGCCGAGTTCCGCGATGGCGAGCGCCGCGTCATCAGCCGCATTCTCACGACCCGCGCGCCGCTCGTGCTCGCGACCGGCGGCGGTGCCTTCATGAATGCCGAAACGCGCGAGCGCATCAAGCAGCTCGGCGTTTCGGTCTGGCTCAAGGCCGAGCCCGATGTGCTGATGCGCCGCGTCCGCAAGCGCTCCAACCGGCCGCTGCTTCAGACGACCGACCCCGAGGCGACCTTGCGCCGGATGCTGGCCGATCGCGAACCCGTCTACGCGCTTGCCGACCTGACGATCCAGTCGAGCGACGAGCCTCACGAACTCGTGGTCGGCGAAACCATTGCCGCATTGGGCGGCTATCTGCGCCTGACGGCCGGAGAAGACACGCCATGAACGCCACCCTGACCGAGAAGGCCGGCGCGCGGATCACCGTCCCCGTCGCGCTGGAGGGCCGCGCCTACGACATCCATATCGGCCGCCACCAGCTCTGCGAGGCCGCCGCCCTGATTGCGACCTTCGCGCCCGGCGCCAAGGCCGCCCTCGTTACCGATACCAGCGTGGCCGCCCTGCACGGCGCCGCCTTCGAGGCCTGCCTGCACCAGGAAGGCATCACCTCGAGCCGCATCACCATCCCGCCGGGCGAAGGCTCGAAATCCTATGCCCAGTTCATCGCGCTCTGCGATGCCCTGCTGGCGGCGAAGATAGAACGCAACGACCTCGTCATCGCCTTCGGCGGCGGCGTCGTCGGCGATCTCACCGGCTTCGCCGCAGCGGTGCTGCGGCGCGGCGTCCGCTTCATCCAGGTGCCGACCACGCTGCTCTCGCAGGTCGATTCCTCGGTCGGCGGCAAGACCGGCATTAACTCACCATATGGCAAGAACCTGATCGGCGCCTTCCACCAGCCGGCGCTGGTCGTCGCCGACACCGCCCTCCTCGACACGCTGAGCGAGCGCGAGTTCAAGGCCGGCTACGCCGAGGTCGTGAAATACGGGCTGATCGACGACCCCGTCTTCTTCGACTGGTGCGAGGCGAACTGGAGCCGCGTTATCGCCGGCGGCCCGGAGCGTGACCATGCCGTCGCCGTCTCCTGCCGCGCCAAGGCGGCGATCGTGGCCCGCGACGAGCGCGAGGAGGGCGACCGCGCGCTCCTCAATCTCGGCCACACCTTCGCCCATGCGCTGGAGCGCCTGACCAACTACGATTCCGCGCGCCTTGTCCATGGCGAGGCCGTCGCCATCGGTCTGGCGCTCGCTTTCCGCTTCTCGCAGCGCCTCGGGCTCTGCCCGGGCCAGGATGCCGGGCGGGTCTCGCGCCATCTCGACCATGTCGGCCTGCCCAGCCGTTTGCAGCAGGTGCCGGGTGGGGCGGGCAGCGCCGAGGAAATCGTCAACGCCATGGCGCAGGACAAGAAGGTCAAGCGCGGCGTGCTGACCTTCATCCTCGCCCGCGGCATCGGCAAGAGCTTCATCGCGCCGGGTGTCGCGGCAGAGGAAGTGCGAGGCTTCATCGAGACCGAGCTCGCTTCGCACAGCTGATCGAAACGGATCAGGCAAGGCCGGCCTTGGCGAGGAAATCGGTCGCGCGATAGCCGGCCTCCACGCCCTTCACGATCATCGCCATACTGAGCGAGTTCTCCGTCCGCAGCGGCAGGATTTCGCGATAGCCGGGCGAGTCGTACCAGGCGCGCGCCCGCTCCAGATCGGGAAAGGCGATGATGACGAGATCGCCGGGCCATGGCCCCTCGATGATCTCCGGCGTCGCGCCATGGATCAGGAAACGGCCCTCATAGGGAACAAGCGTCGCATCGATGCGCCGGATGTAGTCGATGATCTCCGGACCGAGCCGGACTTCTTGGAGGTGGGCGATGGCATAGGCGGTCATGGTGCTCTCCGTCGAAGGGCCGCTCGAAAGCCGGCCGTTGCGGAGGACCATGACGTCGCAGATGGCGCGGGTCGATTACCTGCGGGGTTATCGCTTGCCCGTCAGGGGCTGAACACCAGCACGAGGAAGACGAAGAAGACGGCGAGATGCACCGCGCCCTCCAGCATGGTGGTGCGCGTGCCAGTGAAGGTCAGCGTCGAGAGCAGCAGGGTCATGGCGGCGATCACCATGTTCGTCGCCGACAGGCCGAGCACCACCGGCTGGCCGGTGAAGACGCCGATCAGCAGCACCGCGGGCACCGTCATGCCCAGCGTCGAGGCGGCCGCACCCAGGCAGAGATTGACCGCGCGCTGCAGCTGATTGGCGGTGATCGCCTTGAGCGCGGCAATGCATTCCGGCGTGAACACCACCATCGCGATCAGGATGCCGCCGAGCGCGGCGGGCGCGCCGAGCTTGGCGATGCCGAAGTCGAGCACCGCCGCCAGGCTCTTCGAGAGGATGACGATCGGCAGGATATTGGCGAGCAGCAGCCCGACATGCGGCAGGATTTCGCGTGCGGAAGAAGACTCCTCCTCGACGCCGGCAGCCGCGACCGGCTTGCCGTCCTCCTCCGGCTCGCGGAAGAACATGCTGTGCCGCCCCGTCTGGAGCGCGAGGAAGGCGCCGTAGAGCGCGACCGTGAAGATCGAGAAGGCGATGGCCTGGAAGGAGGTCAGCGTGCCGTCCGGCGTCGAGGTCGTGAAGTTCGGCAGGAAGAGCGGGATCACCGTCAGCGGGATGATTACGGCCAGATAGGACGTGGCGCCCTTCAGGTTGTAGCGCTGCTGGAAATGCCTCAGGCCGCCGATCAGCAGGCCGATGCCGACCACGCCGTTGAGCACGATCATCAGCACCGCGAACATCGTGTCGCGGCCGAGCGTCGGCGCCCCCTTCGCGCCGAGCATGACGGCGCCGACCAGCGCCACCTCGATGATGACGATCGAGAGGGTCAGGATCAGTGTGCCATAGGGCTCGCCCAACCTGTCGGCCAGGTCCTCGGCCTCGTGCACGACGCCGAAGGACGACCAGATGATGACGCCGAGCAACCAGAGGAAAACGAGCAGGGACGGCAACGGCGCGCCGAGCTGACCGAGCAGAGTGTCGCCGAACAGCAGGAATACGGCAACCGAAGCCCAGGCACAGGCAAGGCGAAGGATCATCATCGTCGTCGTCACACGGAAGTTCGTTGCGGAAAGGGTGTGACCTACATAAGCGGGAAAGGCGACGCTGGTGCAACGCCTGACATCGACGCAGGGCCCTCGACGAACGATTTCTCGCGTTCAGCCCGGCAGAAGCGTCAACCCGGCAGGATCTTCTGCGCCAGCGGGCTCGCCGCCCCTTCCGCGAGCGGGGCCGGCTTGTCGCTGACGAGATACTGCGCCCGCGCCAGCGCCGCGAAGCGCCCGCCCTTGGCGACGAGCTCGTCGAAGGTGCCCATCTCCTCGACCTGCCCATGCTCGAAGACGAGGATGCGATCGGCGTTGCGGATCGTGGCGAGGCGATGCGCGATGACGAAGGTGGTGCGATCCTTCATCACCTCCTCCAGCGCCTTCTGCAGCTTGACCTCGGTGGCGGCATCGAGCGCCGAGGTGGCCTCGTCGAGGATCAGGATCGGCGGGTTCTTGAGGAGCGCGCGCGCGATCGAAAGCCGTTGGCGCTCGCCGCCTGACAGCGTCCGGCCGCGCTCGCCGACGAGCGTGTCGAGCCCATCCGTCTGGCGGGCCATCACCTCGCTCGCCTGCGCCCGGTCGAGCGCCTGCATCAGCTCGGCGTCGGTGGCGTCCGGCTTGCCCACGAGCAGGTTCTCGCGGATCGAACGGGCGAACAGCATCGGCTCCTGGAAAACGACGCCGATATTGCGCCGGAGCGACAGCAGGGAGATCTCGCGGATATCCAGACCATCGACCGTGATCCGCCCCGATTGCGGGTCGAAGGCCCGGTGCAGCAGGCCAAGCGTGGTCGACTTGCCCGAGCCGGTAGAGCCGACGACGGCGATCGTCTCGCCGGGCCTGACCGCGAAGGAGACGTCGCGGACCGCCGCGCGCTTGCCATCATAGGAGAAGGAGACGTCCTCGAAGGAGACGGCGCCCTGGAGCCGGCCGGGATCCTTGGCGCTCGGCAGGTCGCGCACGGTCGGCGGCGTGTCGAGCACCTCGAAGAACTCCCGCATCTTCGGCGCCTGCATGAAGATGAAGTTCACGAAGGCGACGATCTGCTCGAGACGCCCGACCAGCATGGTGGCGAAGCCCATGAAGGTGACGATCTCGCCGACGGTCGTCTGGCCATGCATCAGCAGCCAGGTGCCGACGACGAAGATCGCGAGCACTGTCAGCGTCGCCGAGGCCCGCGTCGCGACCGTCGCCATCGCCCACCAGGACAAAACCGGCAGCTGCGCCTCCAGCAGGCTGCTGATGGTGCTGCGCAGCCCCCGCACCTCCGCCTCGATGCGGGTGAAGCTCTGGATCACCGGCACGTTGCCGAGCGCATCGGAGGCACGTTCGGCGAGGTTCGAATGATAGGCCTCGACATTGCGCTGGAGCTGGTCGGTCTTGCGCAGCACGAAGGCGGTCAGCGAGCCGAACAGCAGCACGAGGCAGATCAGCAGCAGGCCGAGCTGCCAGTTCTTCCAGACCGTGAAGGGCAAGAGCACGAACAGCGCGACGATCGAGGCGCAGTGCTCGCGGAAGAAGGAGAGCCACAGCGCCCACATCGCGCTCGTGCCGTCGAGCATCACCTTGAGCACGCGGCCGGAATGGGTCTGCGTGTGATAGGCGAGCGGCAAGGTGAGCGCGTGCTCGAAATAGCGCGCCATCACGGCAAGCCGGCTGCGATGGGCGAGCTTGTCGGCATTGAGCGCGACGAAGACCCCGACGCCGATATTGGCGAGGCCGAAGCCGGCCCAGGCGAAGATCAGCAGGTTGATGCTGCTCCAGGTCAGTGAGCCGCCCGACGTCTGGATCGTGGTCAGCCGGTCGATCAGCGCGCCGAACAGCATCGGCTCGGCGAAGGCGACCGCCGCCAGCAGGACGTTGGCCAGCGCCAGGACGATGCCCAGCCGCCTTTCCGGGCCGAGTTCGCCGAGGACACGGGCATAGAGCGTGAAGAGCGACATCGGCCGATTCTTAACGGAGCGTTTCGCCGGGGCAAGCGTCTCAACCTTAACGCTTCGTTCAAACCACACATCTTATGGTTTCCGCACTGCGAAAAGCCCCGGCTCGCGATCCCGGAGCATCGCGCGCACCAGGGTGCTCTTATGGATCTCGCCACCGGCGCAGGCATTCTGGGGGGCATCGCGACAATCGTCGCGCTGATCATGATCGATGGCGGTAATTTCGCTGCCTATTGGGACAAGCACGCCGCGATCATCATCTTCGGCGGCGCCAGTGCGGCCACCATGCTGCGCTTTCCCTTTTCAGTGATCGCGCACGGCCTGCCGATGGGCGTCCGCTTCGCCTTCACCATGCGTTCGATCCATCCGCGCGAACTGATCGACGAGATCACGCGCGTCGCCGAGATCGCCCGCAAGAGCGGCCCGGTCGCGCTCGAGAACGTCGAGGTCTCCGACCCGTTCCTCGCCCAGGGGCTGCGCTACATCGCCGACGGCTACGACAAGGACTTCATTCGCGACACGATGGAGCGCGACCGCGACAACTTCCTGCAGCGGCTCGACGAGGGCTCCAAGGTCTACCGCGCCATCGGCGACTGTGCGCCGGCCTGGGGCATGATCGGCACGATTCTCGGCATGGTCACGATGTTCGCCAACATGTCCGACCCCTCCAAGCTCGGCCCGGCCATGGCGACGGCGCTGCTGGCCACGCTCTACGGCGCCATGGTCGCCAACATGTTCACGCTGCCGATCGCCGACAAGCTGCACATCAAGCTTGAGGAGGAGGAGATCTCCCGCACGCTGATCATCGACGGCGTGCTGCAGATGCGCGACGCCAAGAGCCCGACGCTGGTGCGCGAGATGCTGCTTGCCTATCTGCCCGATCACCATCGCGCAGAGATGGCGCAAGCGGCATGACCGGGCTCTAGGCCATGGCGAAGAAGAAACGCGGCGGCCACGGCGGCCACGGCTGGTTCGTGACCTTCGCCGACCTGATGGCGCTGCTGATGGCGTTCTTCGTCATGGTCGCCGCCTATTCGAGCCAGGACAAGCAGAAGCTCCAGATCGTCGCCGGCTCGATGCGCGAGGCTTTCGGCACGCAGAGCGACGTTCGCCTCGCCGGCATCGTCGAGCGCGACGGCATCCCGACCAAGAGCCATATCAAGAACGCCCATATCCGCCCTCTCGAGGACGCGACGGACACGCCCGGGCCCAGCCAGCACAACCAGAAGGACGACGGCTTGATGTCGGCGACCTTCGACCGCGGCTTCGCGCTGGCCGCCGCCTCGCTCAGGCAGGCGCTGCGCGACATGCCGGAGATCGCCGAGATCTCGCGCAACGTCCTCGTCGAGGTCACCGAGGCCGGCGTCGATATCCAGCTCGTCGATCAGGAGGGCCGCGCCATGTTCGCCGAGGGCTCCGCTCAGCCCAATGAGCGCATGCGCAAGGTCCTGGCCGCCGTCGCCCCGACGCTGCGGCGCATGCCGAACAAGATCGCGATCTCCGGCCACAGCGCGACGCCGCGGCCGGGTGCGGTGCCCGAGGACGATCTCTGGGGGCTCTCGATCGGCCGCGCCAATGCAGTCCGCGAAATCCTCGCCAATGCCGGCATGCCGAGCGAGCGCTTCTCGTCCGTCACCGGCAAGGGCGACACCGAGCCGCTGATCAAGGACAATCCCTACCTGCCCTATAACCGCCGCGTCGGCATCGTGCTGAAGGCCGAAGCGCCGGCCATCCCGAACGGCTTGAAGCCCTGATAAGGCACGTCATGCTCGGGCTCGACCCGAGCATCTCATGACGAGAAGGTGCCTGTTTCCGAGATGCTCGGGTCAAGCCCGAGCATGACGAAGCGCCTCGGCCAGCGCCTCCGCCGTCACCTCGGCCATGGCCATCTGCAGCTTGTAAGCCCGGGTCTTCTCACCGGGCTTCATCACCAGGATCACCGTCTCGCTGCCGGGGCAGGCAGGATCGGCGCAGATGATCTCGTTGACGGCGATCGCGGTCGCCTCGGCCAGGCCGAGCATCTCTCTGACCTGTACCTTCAAGCGCTCGGCCACAGCCTTCGCTTCGGCCTTCGCTTCGCCGCCCTTGCGGGTATCGGGCTTGCCGAAGAGACCGAAGCGCACGGGTCTCAGCTCGGCAGCACGAGCACGCCCGCAGCGCCATCCTCGGCGCCGAAGGCGAGGCGCTTGCCGCCCTTGTCCCAGGCGAAGGCGCTGATGCCGCTGCCGGGCTCGGCCGGCCGCACCAGCAACTCGGAGCCATCGGTCAGTCGCACCAGCAGGATGCAGCCGTCGTCATAGCCGATCGCCAGAACCAGCGCGCCGGGGTGGAAGGCGACGCGGGTGACGCGCGCATGGCGCACGCCGCATTCGCGCGGCGCCTTGCCCTGCGGCCCGTCGCCCTGGAAGGGCCAGACGATCGCGCCGTCCGCTCCGCTCGAGGCGAGCCAGAGCCCGTCATGCGACCAGGAGAGCGAACGCGGCTTGGCCGGATAGCCGGTCATCCGCATATGGCCCGGCTTGTCGCCGAGCTTCCAGCCATGCAGCGCATTCTCCTGCATCGAGCTGACGACGAAGCGCCCGTCCGGAGACCACGCGACATCGAGATGCGAGCCCTTCCATTCCAGGAATTCCGGCTTCGCCTCGGTGTTGGGATACCAGAGCGAGACACCGTTCATCTGGGCTATGGCGAGGCGATAGCCCTTCGGCGCGAAGACGAGGCCCTGCGGCGTGCTCGCCGCTTCCAGTGTGCGCACGCGGCCCTTCTCGTCGCGGGCATGCACGCTCTTGCCAGTGTTCCAGGCGAGGTTGCCGGAGGCCGAGAGCGTGATCGCATCGATCCAGCGCCGCTTCGGGTCCTTTGCCAGCTCTTCCGGCTCGCCTTCGATGCGGGTTGCGACGACGCGCCCGTCATCGCCGCCGGTGATGAGCCGCTCGCCATCGCCCGTCGCCGACAGGATGCCGCCCGCATGCGCCTCGACGCTGTCCGTCGTGCCGTCGCGCCAGCGCAGCACGCGCCCGTCGGCCAGCGCGAAGGCAAGGCCCTGCTTCAGCCAGCGGATAGCGACGACATGGGTCTCGGCCGCGATGGGCGTGACATGCTCGCGCAGCGAGACGGGTTGAGTGAGAGTAGCCATGACGCGGCTTTAGCTCAGGCCGCGCAGGCTTCAAACCCCTTGCGCAACTCATTCTCGTTGAGACCGCGCCCGATGAAGACGAGGCGGCTCTCGCGCTTCTCGCCATCCTTCCAGTCGCGCTGGAGATCGCCGTCGAGGATCATGTGCACGCCCTGGAAGACGAAGCGGCGCGGTTCGTCCTTGAAGGCGAGGATGCCCTTGGAGCGCAGGATGTTCGGTCCCTGAATCTGGGTGAGGTCATTGATCCACGGCATGAACTTCTCGGGATCGACCTCGCCCGGCACGGTCAGCGAGATCGAGCGGATATCCTCGGCATGATGATGGTGATGGCCGGATTCGAGGAAATCCGGCTCGATGTCGAGAATGCGGTCGAGATCGAAGGCGTTGCGGTCGAGCAGTTGATCGATCGCCACGTCGCAACGCTCGGCCTTGTGCAGCTTGGCATAGGGGTTGATCTTGCGGATTTGCGCCTCGACCTCTGCCAGTTCCTCGGCCGAGACGAGATCGGTCTTGTTGAGGATGATGACGTCGGCGAAGGCGATCTGGTTCTTGGCCTCCGGCGCGTCCTTCAGCCGGTCTTTCAGCCACTTCGCGTCGGTCACGGTCACGACGGCGTCGAGCCGGGTCGCGTCGCCGACATCCTGGTCGACGAAGAAGGTCTGAGCGACCGGCGCGGGATCGGCGAGACCGGTGGTCTCGACGATGATCGCGTCGAACTTGCCCTTGCGCTTCATCAGCCCGTCGAGAATGCGGATCAAATCGCCGCGCACGGTGCAGCAGATGCAGCCGTTGTTCATCTCGAAGATTTCCTCGTCGGCACCGACGATCAGGTCGCCATCGATGCCGGCCTCGCCGAACTCGTTGACGATGACGGCGAACTTCTTGCCGTGGTCCTCGGTCAGGATGCGGTTGAGGAGCGTGGTCTTGCCGGCGCCCAGATAGCCGGTGAGCACCGTGACGGGGATTTTCTCGGACATGGCTTGACCTGAATGGCTGCGACGCTAGCGACGGCGCCGCCCGGTCAAGCCGGGCCGGCGGTCAGCGCCTTCTCGATCTCGCTTATATTGTGCTTCATCATCCGGATGTAAGTCCCCGCCGGACCCGACGCGTCGGAGAGCGCATCGGAATAGAGCCGGCCGCCGACCTTGGCCCCGCTTTCCCGCGCGATCTGCTCGACGAGGCGCGGATTGGTGACGTTCTCGAGGAAGACGGCCGGGATCTTCTGCCCCTTCACCTGCCGGATGATGCGGGCGACGTCCCTGGCCGAGGCCTCGGCTTCGGTCGAGACGCCCTGCGGCGCGATGAAGGCGATGCCGTAGGCCTTGACGAAATAGCCGAAGGCATCATGCGTGGTGATCGCCTTGCGCCGGTCGGCGGGGATGCGGGCGACAGCCGCCTTCACCTCGCCTTCGAGCGTGTTGAGCTCGGCCAGATAGGCCGTGGCATTGGCCTCGTAATTCGCCTTGCCCGCCGGATCGGCCGCGCTCATCGCATCGCGGATATTGGCGACATAGAGCTTTGCATTGGCGATGTTCTGCCAGGCATGCGGATCGTCATGGCCATGCGCATGCGCCGGACCGCCCTTGCCCTTGTCGTCATGGTCGTCATCCGCCTCGAGCGGCGTGATGCCCTTGGTCGCTTCGAAGAGCGTGGCCTTCGTGCCCGAGGATTTGACGAGGCGCGGCAGCCAGCCCTCGAAATGCAGCCCGTTGACCACGACGAGCTTCGCGCCCGCCATCGCCTTGGCATCGCCCGGCGTCGGCGAATAGACATGGGCATCGCCGTCGGGCCCGACGAGCGTCGTCACGCTGACGCGCTCGCCGCCGATCTGCCGGACGAAGTCGCCGAGGATCGAGAAGCTCGCCACCACCGGCAGCTTCTCCTGCGCGAAAGCGCCGAAGGGCGCGGCGGCTGCGGTCAGCCCCACGACAAGCCCGGCGATGAGGGCGCGACGGTTAGGCATCGGAGGTCTCCGCAAATGAAACGATATAACGTTTCTATCTCTGGAGATGGGCGCGAGGCAAGAGGCGGCGCGCAAGTCCGTCCTGCGATCCGAACAGGAGCGAACCGAGATAGATCGCCCCCGCCGCCAGGATGACGGAGGGCCCGGCCGGCAGGCTGGAGCCCGCCGCATAGGACAGGACGAGGCCGACATAGCCGGAAACCATGCCGAAACCGGCGGCGAGCAGCAGCAGCCTGGTGATATCCGCCGTCCAGAAGCGCGCGGCGGCGGCCGGCAGCATCATCATCCCGACGGCCAGCAATGTGCCCAGCGCATGGAAGCCCGCGACGAGGTTGAGCACGACAAGGGCGAGGAAGGTCAGGTGCACGATGCCGCCGGAGCGGCTGACCGAGCGCAGGAAGCCCGGATCGACGCATTCCAGCACCAGCGGCCGGTAGAGCGCCGCGAGCGTCAACAGAGAGATCGTGGCGACGCTGGCGAGCAGGATCAGCACCTGGTCGTCGAGCGCCAGCACATTGCCGAACAGCACATGCAGCAGGTCGATGGCCGAGCCGCGCAGCGAGACGATGGTGACGCCGAGCGCCAGCGAGATCAGGTAGAACGCCGCGAGCGAGGCGTCCTCCTTGAGCACCGTCGCCCGCGCCACCGCGCCGGCCGCCAGCGCCACGGCGAAACCGGCCGCAAGACCGCCGATCGTCATCGCCGGCAGCGAGAACCCCGCGACGAGATAACCCAGCGCCGCGCCGGGCAGGATGGCATGCGCCATCGCATCGCCGGTCAGGCTCATCCGCCGGAGCATCAGGAAGACGCCGATCGGCGCGCCCGAGACCGACAGCGCCACGACGCCAACGAGGGCGCGGCGCATGAAGTCGAATTCGGCGAAGGGGCCGATGAGGAGATCGTAGAGCATTGGCCCGATCTGTGGGTTCAGGCAGCGTCGCGCTGACAGGGAGCGGCGTGGCTGTCGAAGGATTCGACCATGCGCCGCGCCCTCAGCAGGTTCTCCGCCGTCAGCACCGCGCCGGTCTCGCCCCAGGCGACGGCCTCGCGCGCCAGCAACAAGGTCCGCGGAAAGGCCTGCCGCACCGTCTCGATATCGTGCAGCACCGCCACGACCGTGCGGTTCTCGCCATGCCAGCGCCTCACCAGATCGAGCAGATCGGCGGTGGTGCGCGCATCGATGGCGGTGAAGGGTTCGTCGAGCAGGATGACGTCGGCATCCTGCAGCAGCAGGCGTGCGAACAGCGCGCGCTGCATCTGGCCGCCCGACAGCGTGCCGATCGGCCGGCGCTCGAAGCCGGTCAGACCCACCGCCGCGATGGCATCGTCGATCTTCTGAGCCGCCCCGGCGCCGATGCGCCCGAAGATGCCGGCGCGGTTCCACAGCCCCATGGCGACGAGGTCGTAGACATGGATCGGGAAGGAGCGGTCGAGATCGGCCGATTGCGGCAGATAGGCGAGGCGCTTGCCCTTGGCGAGCGCGATGCCGCCGGACAGCGGCGCGAGCGCGCCCGCGATGCCTTTGAGCAGCGTCGATTTGCCGGCCCCGTTCGGCCCGACGATGGCGGTGAGGCTGCCGGTTTCGATCTCGCCCGAAAGGTGATGCACCGCCGGGTGACGGTCATATCCCAGCGTCAGATCTGTCAGGCGGATGGCGGACATCGAACGCAACTCGATCAGAGGATGACGGCCAGCGTCGCCAGCCACAGCATGGCGACGATGAGCGCCGCGAAACCAAGTCGCGCCGGCGCGGAAAGCCGCAGCAGCGAGAAACCGGGCTCGATCGCAACGGCATGCGAGTGATTGTGACTCTGCGACGGCATATGCACTGCTATAATATTACATTCGCCGCGGCGCAATGGCGGTCTGCCGGGCTGCCCCGACATTACAGCGAAAACGCTTGCATCAAGCGAGGTTTTGTACTCTATCTGTTCTAGTTGGCCGGGGGGCTTATCATGACGTTGCCGGTGCTTGCGGTCGCAGGCGCGACCTTGCGCGATCTCGCGCGCTTTCTGCTGCGCCATCCCTTGATGGTTCTGGTCGCGACCATATGCACGATCCCGTTCCACCATCGACTCGTCCTGGTGGAACGGGCGGGGCAAGACGCGCCATCGCTCGAAAACTTCGCGACATCGTGGCTTCTGAACGTCTCATCGACGATCCTCTGGCTGCCGCTCTGCCTCCTTGCAGTACGGGAGGTCATCCTGGGACGGAACGTGGATTTCCGGATCGGCCGGCCTTCATTCGCGACTTTGCGGTACGGCGCCTATAACGTCGTGGCGCTCTCGGCCATGCTGGTGATTTCAAGCGACGTTCCAGCATCTTCGGTCATCATGGCTGCGAAGTTGGTTTTCGCGATAGCGTTGGCTTGGGTCCTGCTGAGGACGACGCTGGCATTCAGCGCCCTGGCGCTCGGCAGGCAGGATCTCGGCCTCGCCCAGTCCATCGCGAGAACGGGTGGGCTGACATGGCAGCTCCTGGCCATCGTCGTCTTGCCGGTGGCCGCGACGATGGCGTGCATCTTCGCGATCATGATCACCATGACGGACGTCTTGGATGCCGTCGACGGCGACGCCTATATCTACTTGCTCGCCTTCGCGGGTGTCGCAAGCGAACTCGGCGTTCTCGGAATCGCTATCGCGGGGGCGCATGTCTATCGCCTGCTCGAAGCTGGCGTTCCTCAGAACGGCAGGTACTGATAAAGCCAGGTCTCGGTCAGCACCGTATCGCCGGCCTTGAGATAGCAGCGCATCTCGACCGGATCATTGCCATCGACGGTGAGGTCGAACTGGGCGCGCCAGTGCCCGGGGACATCGTCCGGCACGGCCTCGGCGAAGATGTAGGAGAACGAGCCGCGCGAGGCCGAGAGCACCACCTCGGGCTTCACGCCGAAGGGAATGCTTTCCAGCGCCGGACCGAGAAACTCGACCATGAACTTGCGCACGCCCTTGGGGCGCGTCGTGCCGGGCTGGCCGCCATTGCCCAGGCGCGTCGCCACGACCCGGCCGAGCGAGGTCGGGAACGGCTCGTCCGCCATCCAGTGCAGCTTGTAGCGGTAATTATAGGCGCTCCCGGCCCTGGCAGGAGCCTCTGGCACCCACATCGCGACGATATTGTCGTGGATCTCGTCGTCGGTCGGGATCTCGATGAGCTGGACCGAGCCTTTGCCCCACTCCCCTTGCGTCTCGACCCAGAGGCTCGGGCGGCGCTCATAGAACACGCCGTCGAGGTAGTGGCCGACTTCGCGGTCGCGCTGCATAAGGCCGAAACCGCGCGGATTATTGTCGACGAAGGCCGAGGCCGTCGTGCGCGAGGGGTTGTTGAGCGGCCGCCAGGCGCGCTCGCCAGAACCGGTCCAGAGCGCGAGCCCGTCGGAATCATGCACCTCCGGGCGCCAGTCGACGGCGGTGCTCTTCGCCGTCTCGGAATACCAGTACATCGAGGTCAGAGGGGAGATGCCGAGGCGCTCGACATCCTTGCGCAGGTTCAGCGCGACCTCGATCTCCATGGTGACGCCCTTGCCGCGATGCATGCGGAAGCGATAGGCGCCGGCCACGCTCGGCCCCGAGAGCAGCGCATAAACCACGACATATTCGGCGCCATCCTGCGGCGTTTCCAGCCAGATATGGGTGAAGTCCGGGAACTCCTCGGACCGCCCCGCGACCGCAGGGTCGATGGCGAGCCCGCGCGCCGAGAGCCCATACTGGTAGAGCTCGCCGATCGCCCGGAAATAGGAGGCGCCGAGGAAGGCGACCCAGTCGTTCTTCTTCCAGTCGAGCGTCTCGCCCTTGCGCCCGGGATGGCCGCTGCGGCTTTCCTGGAAGCGGAAGCCGGCAAATCCGGCGCCGGTCGGCAATTCGCGCGCCGGCGAGTCTGCCGGCATCTCGAAATAGCTCTCGTCGTAGACGATCTCGCGCGCCTTGCCGCCCTCGACGACATGCATGCGCACCGGCTTCTGGAAGTAGCGGCCGAGATGGAAGAAGGTCACCGGCCAGGGCGACGGGCCGTTCGCCCACAGCGCCATCTCGGGCTTGAACCTGATCTTGCCGTGCGCATCGTAATCGATCCGCTGGAGCACGTCCGGGCGCGGGCTCGGCGGCGCCTCATAGGGCTGCGCGGCCATCTGCTTCGCCCGCGCCTTCAGCGCCTCGAAGGTGAAATCCTGCGCCTGGCCGAGCTTCAGCCCCTGCTGCGCCAGCGCCTCCGGCGAGAAACCAAGCGCGGCCAGCGTCGCTGTCGCGCTCGCGCCGGCGAGAAGAGTCCGTCGATCGAGGCGAAACCTCTGGCTGCTGCCCTGCCCGGCGCGGTCCTGCATGTCGATCCTGATCTCTCTCGGTCCCAATGCCCGGCTAGCCTGTCCCAGGGGCAAGGGCAACCGCGCGAGGCCAGAGATAGTCAGCCAATCATGGCGAAACCAGTCCGGCCGTTGGGCTAAAGACGGAAAGCTCGGGTTGCCCGAACGCTTTCCCTTTCCCTGGCAGCATGCTCTAAAAATGCGACAACCGGCCGCATGAGCCGGAACGCATCTAGGGAGTCATCATGAGAATGCTGTTTCGCGGCCGGCACCTCGCCGGCCTTGCTGCCGCTGTCGCGCTCGCTGCCGCCCCGGTCGCCGCAAGCGCCCAGGAATTCATCAACATCCTGACCGGCGGCACCTCGGGCGTCTATTATCCGATGGGCGTCGCGCTCTCGAAGATCTACGGCGAGAAGATCCAGAACGTCCGGCCGACCGTCCAGGCGACCAAGGCCTCGGTCGAGAACCTCGTGCTGCTCCAGCAGGGCCGTGGCGAGATCGCCTTCACGCTGGGCGATTCGCTCGACGCCGCCTGGAAGGGCGATGAGGAAGCCGGCTTCAAGACGCCGCTGAAGAAGCTGCGCGGCATCACCGCGATCTATCCGAATTTCGTCCAGATCGTCGCCTCGAAGGAGAGCGGCATCAAGACGCTGGCGGACCTCAAGGGCAAGCGCCTCTCGGTCGGCGCGCCGAAATCGGGCACCGAGCTCAATGCCCGCGCCATCCTCGCCGCCGCCGGCATCACCTACAAGGATCTCGGCAAGATCGAATATCTGCCCTTCGCCGAATCGGTGGAGCTGATGAAGAACCGCCAGCTCGACGCCACCCTGCAATCGGCCGGCCTCGGCGTCGCGTCGCTGCGCGACCTCGCGACCTCGGTCGAGATCAACGTCGTCGAGGTGCCGAAGGCGGTCATCGACAAGGCCGGCCCGCCCTTCATCAGCGCCCCGATCCCGGCCAACACCTATACCGGCCAGACCAGCGACGTGAACACGGCCGCCGTGGTCAACTACCTCGTCACCCATGAGGGCGTGAAGGAAGAGCTGGTCTACCAGCTGACGAAGAACGTCTTCGAGAATCTGGGCGATCTCGCCGCCTCGCACTCGGCCGGCAAGGACATCAAGCTGGAGAAGGCGCTGGACGGCATGCCGATCCCGCTCCACCCCGGCGCGGCCCGCTATCTCAAGGAAAAGGGCCTGAAGGTCGGTTCGTAAGACGCGTCATCCCGTGCGCGCTGCAGCGTGCAACGCTGCGGCGCGGGACCGTGTGACCGGAAGGCACCTCGTCTCAAAGACGATCCCGCATCTGCGCCGCAGCACTGACGTGCCGCAGCGCGTGCGGGGTGACACAATGACACCGCCAGGACTTCGAACATGGCCACCGCCGATACCGACCAGTTGGAAGCCCTCTCCGGCGCCACCCCGGTCCCGATCGAGCATCCCGACCTCGACAATTTCGAGCATGGCTTCCCGCCCGGCTTCGGGCCGGGCGGCTGGGGGCTGGTGGCCTACGGCCTCGCCCTCGCCTTCGCCGCCTTCCAGATCGCGATCTCGGCCTGGAATTTCCTGCCGAGCCAGGCGGCGCGCGGCGTCCATGTCGGCTTCCTGCTGCTGCTCTCCTTCGGCCTCGTCGCCAATTTCCGGGCGAAGGACACGCCCGGCCGGCTGCTCGGCTGGGCGCTCGGCATCGTCGGCTTCGGCGTCGGCCTCTATCAGTGGATCTTCTACGCCGACCTGATCCTGCGTGACGGCGATCCTTCGACGCTGGACCTCGTCGTCGGCACGCTCCTGATCGTCCTGATCTTCGAGGCGGCGCGCAGGCTGATGGGCAACGCCCTGCCGATCATGTGCGGCGTCTGCCTGCTCTACTGGTTCTTCGGCCAGTATCTGCCGGCGCCGTTCAACCATCGCGGCTATGGCTTCGACCAGATCATCGGCCACCTCTCCTTCGGAACCGAAGGCTTCTACGGCACGCCGATCTACGTCTCCGCGACGTATATCTTCCTCTTCATCGTCTTCGGCTCCTTCCTCGAGAAGGCCGGCATGATCCATCTCTTCAACGATGTCTCGCTCGGCATCTTCGGCGGCACGCGCGGCGGTCCCGCCAAGGTGGCGGTGTTCTCGTCGGGCCTGATGGGCATGATCTCCGGCTCCGGCGTCGCCAATGTCGTCACCGTCGGCCAGTTCACCATTCCGCTGATGATCAAGTTCGGCTACCGGCGCGCCTTCGCCGCCGGCGTGGAGGCCACAGCCTCGATGGGCGGCCAGATCATGCCGCCGGTGATGGGAGCCGTCGCCTTCATCATGGCCGAGACGCTTGGCGTCCCCTATGCCGAGATCGTCAAGGCGGCGGCGATCCCCGCCGTGCTCTATTTCGCCTCGGCGTTCTGGATGGTGCATCTCGAAGCCGGCAAGTATGGCCTCAGGGGCATCGAGCGCGCGCTGCTGCCGAGCCCGCTCAAGGCCCTGCGCGAGCGCTGGTATCTCGCCCTGCCGCTCGCCGTGCTGATCTTCATGCTGTTCCACGGCTTCACGCCGCTCTTCGCCGGCACGATGGGCCTGGCGCTGACGGTCGGCCTGCTCCTCGGCGCCGGCATCACCGCCGGCTTCAGCACGCAGACGCTGCGAATCATCTTCTGGGTCGGACTCGGACTGATCGCCGCCGCGCTCTTCCGCGACGGCATGGACATCCGCATCGTCGCCGGGCTGATCGCGGTGCTGATCCTGCTGAACGCCTTCACCCTCGGCGGACGCGCGACGCTGGCGATCAGCCGCGGTGCGCTCGCCGACAGTGCCAAGACCGCTTTGCCGGTCGGCATAGCCTGCGCCATCGTCGGCACCATCATCGGCCTGATGACGCAGACCGGCATCGGCACCACCTTCGGCGCCTGGATCATCGGGCTCGGCCAGCACAGCCTGTTCCTGGCGCTGATCCTGACCATGATCCTGTCGATCCTGCTCGGCACCGGCATCCCGACGATCCCGACCTACATCATCGTCGCGGCGCTCGCGGCTCCCGCGCTGGAAAAGCTCGGCGTGCCGCTGATCGTCAGCCACATGTTCGCCTTCTACTACGGCATCATGGCCGATCTCTCGCCGCCGGTGGCGCTGGCTGCGCTGGCCGCCGCGCCGATCGCCAAGGAGAACCCCGACAAGATCGGCTGGGAGGCGATGCGCGTCGCGCTCGCGGGCTACGTCATCCCCTTCATCGCCGTCTATTCGCCGGCACTGATGCTGCAGAACGGCGACCCGATGGCGGCCGTGATCGGTTTCTGGCCGGCGGTCGTCTACGCCACCTTCAAGGCGACGGTCGCCATCGGCCTCTTCGGCATGGTCGCGATCGGCTACCTGTTCGGGCGGCTGAGCCTGATCGAGCGGGTGCTGTCCTTCGGCGCGGCGGTGCTGCTCTTCGGCGAGTTCAGCTACAGCGACCCGCTCGGCTATGCGCTGGGAGCTGCCATCGTGCTGCGGCACTGGTTCTCGGCGCGCAAGGCCGAGACCGCCGCCGCATGAGCCTGTGCCTCGCGGCCGGCGCGCTCGTGGTCGTGCTCGGACGCGGCGAGATCACGCTCGGCTGGCGCCATTCGGTGCAGAAGACGCTGTGGGAAGAGGTCTGGCGCGAGACGCCGGCCGGCCTCGAACTCGCGGAAGCGCGCATCGAAGGCTCGGGCGCCGGCATGGACCCGCCGGATGGCGCCCGCCTGATCGACGGTTTCTGGCGCTGGCATCCGGCGTTGCCGCCGCTCAAGGAGGTGGTGATGCGCCGCTCGGGCGCCACGGCCGACTGGCGCGTCTGCATCGCCGGCCAGTGCCGCCCGATGGGCGACTATCTGCCGGCGGACGCTGACCCGGTCACGCTGAAGCTCTGCGAGTAGAGGCCGTCATTCTCGGGCGAAGCGAAGCGCAGACCGAGAACCTCAGGACGAAGAAGCTGGTTTCCGAGATGCTCGGGTCAAGCCCGAGCATGACGCAAGCTCAGTCGACGTCCGTCAGATGCTCGATCTTGAGCATGCGGCGCATCAGATTGAGCATCCCATAGGCCGCGAAGACCGAGAAGATCGCCATCATGATGTATTCGAAGATGGTGCCGAGATCGAACAGGCCTGCCAGCGCCCAGCCGGCCGCCAGGGCCACGCCGAACAATTCGACGGCGATCAGGATCCCGAACGAGGTCACCATGACCAGGTTGCGCCAGTTCGTGTGCCGTCCGGCCATGCTGTCCTTCCTTCGAGCGCGAGCACCTCAAGCGGTCATGCGCTGCACGCACCTAGCGGAGCTTGCCGCGCCATGCAACAAAATCGCGCCAGCCGACCAGATGGGCATGGCTTCGGAGATTGAAAAGCCCTGATGCTCGAAACGCCAGTCTTCGCTTCGGCCGCGGTCGCCGCGCCTCACCGCCTCGCCTCGGAGGCCGGGCGCGCCATTTTGGCCGAAGGCGGCAACGCCATCGAGGCCATGGTCGCGATGGCCGCCACGATCGCCGTGGTCTACCCCCATATGAACGGCATCGGCGGCGACGGTTTCTGGCTGGTGCACGAACCCGGCGGGCGGATGCACGGCATCGAAGCCTGCGGCCCGGCGGGCTCCCTCGCCACGATCGAGCACTATCGCCGCCGCGACTACGACGTCATTCCCTCGCGGGGGCCGGAAGCGGCTCTCACGGTCGCCGGAGCCATCGGCGGCTGGCAGCTCGCGCTCGACCTTTCCCGCTCGCTGGGTGGCCGCCTGCCCCTGCGCGACCTGCTTCTCGATGCCATCGGCCATGGCCGCGAGGGCTATGAGATCTCCGGCTCCGAACTCGGCAACCAGCCCAACGAGCTCGAAGCGCTGAAGGCCGCACCCGGCTTCCTACCCGCCTTCTGGATCGACGGCGCGCCGCCGAAGCCCGGCGCCCGCCGCAAGCCTGAGACCCTGGCCGCGACGCTGCAGCAGCTCGCCGATGCCGGCCTCGACGATTTCTACCGCGGCGATGTCGGCCACGAGATAGCCGCCGATCTCGAGCGCATGGGTGCACCGATCGCCCGCGCCGATCTCGATCGCTACCGCGCCCGGAGCGCCGCGCCACTGGCGCTGAAGCTGCCCGGCCTTATGGTCTACAACCTGCCGCCGCCGACGCAGGGACTGGCCTCCCTGCTCATCCTCGGCATCTTCGAGCGGCTCGGACCGGTGAAGCTCGACAGCTTCGAGCATCATCACGGGCTGATTGAGGCGACGAAGCGCGCCTTCGCCATCCGCGACCGCTACGTCACCGACCCGACCCAGCTCGATCATCCCCCGGCCGATTTCCTGAGCGACGCCGCTCTGGCGCGCGAGGCGGCCGCCATCGACAGGAAGCGGGCGGCGAAACTGCCGCTGCGCAATGGCGACGGCGACACGGTCTGGATGGGCGCCATCGACGCTAACGGCCTCGCCGTCTCCTACATCCAGTCGATTTATTGGGAATACGGCTCGGGCTGCGTCCTGCCGCGCACCGGCATCCATTGGCAGAACCGCGGCGTCTCCTTCTCGCTGGACAAGAAGGCGGCCAATCCGCTGGCGCCCGGCCGCAAGCCCTTCCACACGTTGAACCCCGCCCTTGCCGGTTTCGCCGACGGCCGCATCCTGCCCTATGGCTCGATGGGCGGCGACGGCCAGCCGCAGTTCCAGGCGCAGATCCTGTCGCGCTACCGCGCCGGCCAGAACCTCGCCACGGCCGTGGACGCGCCGCGCTGGCTCTTCGGCAAGACCTGGGGCGCCAGCTCGACCAGCCTCAAATTCGAGAGCCGCTTCGAATCGTCGCTGCTGGAGCGGCTCGACACGGCCGGCCATCCGATCACCGAGACCGGCCAGGCCTATTCAGAAGGCTTCGGCCATGCCGGCATGCTGGTGAAGCACGCCAGGGGCCATGTCGAGGCGGTGCATGATCCGCGCTCCGACGGCGATTCCAGGGGGATCTGACGCCAGATGACTTTCGACGATCCGTTCCGCTGTTTCGTCCCTTATCCCGACGCGCCGGTGAAGCATGCCGTCGCCGGGCCCCTCGCCGGGCTGACGCTGGCGGTGAAGGATCTCTTCGACGTCAAGGGCTATCCGACCGGGGCCGGCTCGCCGCTCGTGTTGGCGCAGTCCGGCATCAAGACCAAGACCGCGCCGATCGTGAAGGACCTGCTCCAGGCCGGCGCCCGCTTCGTCGGCAAGACCCATACGGACGAGCTCGCCTTCTCGCTCAACGGCCAGAACGCGCATTTCGGCTCGCCCATCAATCCCGCCGCGCCCGAGCGTATCACCGGCGGCTCCTCCTGCGGCTCGATGGCGGCCGTGGCGGGGCGCCTCGCCGATATCGGGCTGGGCTCGGACACCGGCGGCTCGGTGCGTGCGCCGGCGAGCTATGGCGGCCTCTTCGGCATCCGCCCCACTCATGGCCGGCTCTCGTTGAAGCGAAGCTGGCCACTGGCCGAAAGCCTCGACACGCCCGGCTGGTTCGCCCGTGACGGTGACGTTTTCGCCCGCGTCGCCAACGTGCTGCTTGGCGTGGACCGGACCGAACTGCCGGAAGCCCCGCGCCTGCTGCTCGCCGACGACATGTTCGCCCAGGCGGTGCCTGAAGCGGAGACGATCCTGCGCAACGTCGTGCAGCGGGCGATTCCCGCGCTCGGCCAGCCCGAGGGCATCAAGCTCGTCCGCGACCTCGACCCGCTCTACTGGGCCTTCCGCTGGATCCAGGGCCGCGAGGCCTGGATCGCCGACGGCGCCATGATCGAGCGCTTCGCCCCGCCGCTCGGGCCGGGCGTGAAGGAGCGCTTCGCCTTCTCGAAGGCCGTGACCGACGCCGAATATGCCAGGGGCGAGGCCACTCGCAAGACCTTCCGCGCCAAGCTCTCGCGGCTGCTGGCGCAGGACGGCGTGCTGATCCTGCCGACCATGCCGGACGTCGCGCCGCTGATCGGTGCGAAGGAGTCGGAGCTCGAGGATTTCCGCAACCGGGCGCTGCGGCTGCTCTGTCTCTCCGGCCTTTCAGGCTTTCCGCAGGTCACCATCCCCGTCGCGCAGCGCGAGGGTGCCCCGCTCGGCCTGTCGCTGATCGGCCCGAAGGGCTCCGACCGGTCGCTCGTCGCCTTCGCCGTGCGCTACGAGCAAGCCGCCCGTATCCGGATCGCCTGAGAGGAGGTCGCCATGAGCGGACACCACCACGATCACGACCACAGCCACGATAACCACTTCACCGCCATAGAGGCGCGGGTGAAGGCGTTGGAGACGCTGATGGTCGAGAAGGGCTATGTCGATCCCGCCGCGCTCGACGCCATCATCGAGACCTACGAGACCAAGGTCGGCCCGCGCGACGGGGCCCGCATCGTCGCCAGGGCCTGGACGGACCCGGCCTATGCCGATCGCCTCAAGGCTGATGGCACGGCGGCGGCCGCCGAACTCGGCTATGGCGGGCGCGGCGGCGAGCACATCGTCGCCTGCTTCAACACCCCCGAGCAGCACAACCTGATCGTTTGCACCCTCTGCTCCTGCTATCCTTGGCCGGTGCTGGGGCTGCCGCCGGTCTGGTACAAATCCCCGCCCTATCGCGCCAAGGCGGTGATCGACCCGCGCGGCACCATCGCCGATTTCGGCGTGACGCTGCCGGAAGGCCAGCGCATCCGCGTCTGGGATTCGACTGCCGAGACCCGCTTCATCGTCATCCCCATGCGCCCGGCCGGCACCGAGGGCTGGAGCGAGGAGAAGCTGGCGAGCATCGTCAGCCGCGATTCGATGATCGGCACCGGTCTGCCCCACGTGGAGGATGCGGCGGAGGGCACAGCATGAACAGCGCCCATGACCTCGGCGGCCAGATGGCCTTCGGTCCTGTCGTGCCGGAGCCGAACGAGCCGGTCTTCCACGGCGACTGGGAAAAGCGCGTCCTTGCGATCAACGTCGCGGCCGGCGCCATGGGCGCCTGGTCGATCGACGAGATCCGCCACGCCCGCGAGAGCCTGCCGCCGGCGCAGTATCTCTCCTCGACCTATTACGAAATCTGGCTCGCCGCGCTCGACAAGGTGCTGGTCAAGCACGGCTTCCTGAGCGCGGACGAACTCGCCTCCGGCAAACCCGCACCGCAGCGCCGCGAGCCGAAGCGCGTGCTCAAGGGCGAGGAGGTCGCGGGCGTGCTCCGCCGCGGCTTCCCCTATGAGCGCGAACCCAAGGCACCTGCGCGTTTCGCCGTCGGCGACAAGGTCCGCACCATCGTGATGCACCCGCAGCACCACACCCGCCTGCCGCGCTATGCCCGCGGCAAGGAAGGGGTAATCGAGCGCGTCACCGGCTGCCATGTCTTCCCGGATACGGGCGCTCAAGGGCAGCCGGAGACGGCGCAGTGGCTCTACACCGTCGTCTTCGACGGCCGCGCACTCTGGGGCCGCGACGCCGATCCCACCTCCACCGTCAGCATCGAGGCCTGGGAGAGCTATCTTGAGCCGGCCTGAGGCCGATCTGGCGCAGGCCCTTGCCGCCGATACGCCGATCCCGCGCGATGCCGAGGGTCCGATCTTCGCCGAGCCCTGGCAGGCCCAGGCCTTCGCTCTTGTCGTCGCGCTCCAGAACAGGGGCGTCTTCACGGCGGAGGAATGGGCGCAGGCTCTCGGTGCCGAAATCCGCGAGGCGCTCGCTGCCGGCGGCTGCCGCGACGGCTCGGATTATTACGAGCGCTGGTGCGAGGCGCTGGAGCATCTGCTGATCGAGAAGGGCCTCGCCTCGCATGACGGCGTCGATGCGCTCGCTGCCTCCTGGGCCCGCGCCGCCGAGGCGACGCCGCACGGCAAGCCGATCCTGCTGGAAAATGATCCGCGGCGTCAGACGGAAGCGCCATCGATCAGGTAAAGCGCTATAATCGGAGAGAACGCCGACAGGGCGTCGTCACAACCTGGGAGAACCCCGATGAAGACGCGCCTTGCCGCCGGGCTGCTCGCCGCCGCCCTCATGTCCTGGGGCTCCGCTCTGGCCGCTGATCCCGCACTCAACGACGCGATCCCGAAGCTGACTCGCGCGACGCCATGGCAGCAGAAGGCCGCGGTAACCCTGCAGTTCCCGACCTTCCACCCGCAGGGCATGGTCAAGATCGGCGACGCCTTCTTCGTCTCCTCCGTCGACATCCGCAAGCCGACGACGCGCTTCCCGACTCCGCAGGGCGGCTATGACCGCGACACCGGCGAAGGCGTGGGCCATCTCTTCAAGGTCGATGCCGAAGGCCGCCTGCTCGCCGATCTCACGCTTGGCGAAGGCTCGATCTACCATCCCGGCGGGATCGACTTCGACGGCCAGCACATCTGGGTGCCCGTCGCCGAATACCGGCCCAACAGCCAGTCGATCATCTACAAGGTCGACCCGGCGACGATGAAGGCCACCGAGGTATTCCGCTTCAAGGACCATATCGGCGGCATCGTCCACAACACCGACGACAAGTCGCTGCACGGCGTCAGCTGGGGCTCGCGTCGCTTCTACAAATGGCCGCTCGACACCGACGGCAAGGTGACCAATGCCGGAGCGCCGCCGGAGCAGCTGCGCGTGCCCAACCCCGCGCTCTATATCGACTATCAGGATTGCCACTTCCTCGGTCGCAGCAGGATGCTCTGCGCCGGCCTCAACACCTACCGGACAGCACCGGATGCCCCGGTCTTCCGGCTTGGCGGGTTGGAGATCGTCGATTTGCGCGACAACCGACCGGTCTACCAGCTCCCGATCGAGCTCTGGTCGCCATCCGGGTTGCCGATGACGCAGAATCCGTTCTGGGTCGAGCCCGCCGGCCAGGGCGTGCGCGCCTACTTCATGCCGGATGACGACAAGTCGACGCTCTTCGTTTACGAGGCGGCGCCGTAGCGCTCAGCCTCCCATCCCGCCGACCCACAGGCCGGTGAACAGCGCCGTGCCCAGCACGGCGACGAAGGCGGCGGCGAGGAGTTCGAGTCCGGCGATCAATCGCGCCGAGCGCAGGCTGCCGCCGCCGGCGAATTTCAGCGCCGCGAACTTGAAGAAGACGGCGAAGGCGGCAAGCGCCCCTGTGGTGATCGCCGTGCCCAGCGCCATTGCGAAAGTCGCGGCGACGCCCGCCCAGAACAACCCCTGCGAGGCTGCGAAGACGAGGATGATCAGCGCTCCCGCGCAGGGGCGCGAACCCGCCGCCAGCACGACGCCGGCCATGTCCCGCCAGCCCGCGAGCCGCGCGACCGCATCGGCATCCGGCATATGGACGTGGTCGCAGGCCGCCGGATCATGCGCGGCCGCACCCGCTTCGAGCCCGACCAAGGCTCCCGCCTTCCGCCAGAGCATCAGGAACCCGACCAGCGCGACCAGCAGGAAGCTGCCCTGCTCGATCATGCTCGTCGCCGCGTTCATCTGCATGGCCGTGGTCCTCAGCAGAAGCGTCGCCACGGCCACGATCGCGATCGCGACGACAGCCTGCAGCAGCGCAGCCGCAAAGCTCAGGCCGAGCCCCCGCTTCAGGCTGCGATTGTCGGCGACGATATAGCCGGAGATCACCGCCTTGCCGTGACCCGGCCCGGCCGCGTGGAAGACGCCATAGCCGAAGGAGAGCCCGAGCAGCCCCCACAACGCCCCCGGCGCGGTCGCGATCGCCTTCAGCGTCGCCGTCAGCTCGCGATAGAAGCTCGATTGCCAGGCGATGAGCAAGGCGCCGAAGCCGGTCGTCGAGGGCAGTGCCTCGCGCGGCAGGGCCGTGCCGAAAGGATTGCGTGGCGGGGGCGGAGGCGGCGGGCTCACCGCCGCTATCGCCATCGCCAGGGCGGTCAGCACCCCGGCGACCAGCAGCAGCGCCAGCACGCAGGCGAGCAGCCTTCGCGGCAGCAGCGCGCCCGCAGGGCGAGCGGTTTCGGCCGGCGTCAGGGACATGCCACCAGCGCCCGCGTCGTCACCTCAAGCCCGCTGACATCCGGCGTCGCGGTGATATCGGCCTCGGCGAGGCGCTTCTGGGTGGCATCGTCGAGCTTGGGCGGCCGGTTGACGCGCACCACGCAGCCCTGCGGCGCGTCCTTGGTGACGACCGCATCCGGGGCATCCACGATGGTGAAGGCAACGAAATAGGTGGGGTCGCCGATCTCGATGCCGAAGGAGCGCGCCTTCGACGGACTTTTCAGCGGCAGCGTGTAGACCAGCGTCAGGATCTTGTTTTCATAGGACATCACCTGCTCGCCCGGCGTGCCGAACTCCTGTTTCCGGCCGTTGAGCTTGGCGGCCGTGAAGAACTCGACATCCGGCAGCGATTCGACATTGATCTTGGCGAGTTCGGAGAGTTCGTCCGAGGTCAGCTTGCCGTCGCCGTTCTTGTCGAGACCCTGGGTGATATAGGCCGAATAGGCCTCGTCGAAGCTCCAGTGATGCCGGATCGCCCGAACAGAGCCGTCCGGGGCGAAGACGATCTCGGCCTTGGCATTGACGAAAACATGCGGATGCGCCGCCGCCGGCCCCGCCATGGCGGCCAGCAGGAGCCCGGTCAGGGCTGTCAGATAGGCGCGTCGCATCATGGGCGAACCCCTCCAAGCTCCGGCACCCCGGGCGGATCATGACCGATCGTCAACGGCCACGACGACAGGCGTGCGACCGCGCGAACAGCCATCCCCGCCAAACGGGGCCAAATCGCGGCGCCTTCCGCATGACGCGCTTCGGCCGTTCCCGCAAGCCTCTGGACGCAGCCCCTAAAACTGGAATGATACCAAGTTGATTGACCGCCTCCGGCCGATATGTCAGCGTTGCTGACATATTTGCCGCGATGACGGCAGAACACGAGGCCGGAACAACCGGCCCGTCGGCGGGAACGACGATCCGGGAGGCCGATCATGGCCGAGACACCGCGGAAATCCGGCACCGAGGCGGGCGCGCTGCGCCAGATCGGACTGCGCGAAGTCGCGCTCGACGACAAATACGACCTCGACAAGCGCGAAGTCTTCCTCACCGGCACCCAGGCGGTCGCCCGCATGCTGCTGATGCAGCGCGAGCGGGACCGGCGCGCCGGGCTCGATACCGCCGGCTTCGTCTCGGGCTATCGCGGCTCCCCGCTCGGCGGCCTCGACCAGCAGTTGATGCGCGCGGCCAAGCCGCTCAAGGCGGCCAACATCGTCTTCCAGCCCGGCCTGAACGAGGACCTCGCCGCCACCGCCATCTGGGGCACGCAGCAGGCCGGCTTGAGCGGCGAAGGCAAGCATGACGGCGTCTTCGCGCTCTGGTACGGCAAGGGCCCGGGCGTCGACCGCTCCGGCGACGTCCTGCGCCATGGCAACATGGCCGGCACCGCTCCCCATGGCGGCGTGATCTGCCTGATGGGCGACGACCATACCGCCGAATCCTCGACCAACGCCCACCAGACCGAATTCGTCCTCGTCGACCGGATGATGCCGATCCTCAACCCGGCCGGGGTGCAGGAGATCATCGACTACAGCCTGCACGGCATCGCGCTCTCGCGCTTCGCCTCGGTCTGGGTCGGCATCAAATGCGTCAAGGACAACATCGAATCGACGGCCTCGATCGATGGCTCGCTCGACCGCGTCACGATCGTCGCGCCGACCGATTTCGTCCCGCCGCCGGGCGGCCTCGCCATCCGCCGCGAGCTCGATTTCGTCGAGCAGGAGCGCCGGCTCCATCTCTACAAGCGCGACGCGATGCTGGCCTATCTGCGCGCCAACAAGCTGAACCGCATCGTCACCCATGGCGGGAAGAAGCCGCGCATCGGCATCGCCACGGTCGGGAAATCCTATCTCGACGTGCGCCAGGCCATGGAGGATCTCGGCATCGACGAGGTCCGCGCCAACGATCTCGGCATCCGCCTGTTCAAGCTCGCCTGCCCCTGGCCGATCGACCCGGCCGAGCTGAAGGCCTTCGCCAAAGGCCTCGACCTGATCATGGTGGTCGAGGAGAAGCGCTCGCTGATCGAGGTGCAGGTCCGCGAAGAGCTTTACGGCGCCAAGCACCAGCCGATGGTGATCGGCAAGAAGGATGAGAAGGGCGACTGGCTTTTCCCCGTCCATGGCGCACTCGACCCGAACGACATCGCCATCGCGCTCGGCGGCCGCATCCTGCAATACCGCGACGATCCCGGCCTGCGCGCCCGGCTGGAGGAGATCGCCCAGGCGCAGGGCCGCCTCGCCGAGGCGCAGGAGATCGCGAAGCGCACGCCCTATTTCTGCTCGGGCTGCCCGCACAACTCCTCGACCGTCGTGCCCGAGGGCTCGCGCGCCTATGCCGGCATCGGCTGCCACTACATGGTGCAGTGGATGGACCGCGACACCGCCGGCTTCACCCAGATGGGCGGCGAAGGCGCGAACTGGGTCGGCGAAGCCCCGTTCTCGACCCGCAGCCATGTCTTCCAGAATCTCGGCGACGGCACCTATACCCATTCCGGCTCGCTCGCGATCCGCTGGGCGGTCGCGAGCGGCGTCACCATCACCTACAAGCTGCTCTACAACGACGCCGTCGCCATGACCGGCGGCCAGCAGGCCGAAGGCCATCTCTCTCCCGACCAGATGGCGCGGCAGGTTGCGGCCGAGGGCGTGCAGCGCATCGCCGTCGTCAGCGACGACCCCGGCAAATACCCGCCCGGCACGCAATGGCCTGCCGGCACGACGCTGCACCACCGCGACGAACTCGACGCCGTCCAGCGCGAATTGGCGGTAGCGTCGGGCGTCTCGCTTTTGCTCTACGACCAGACCTGCGCCACCGAGAAGCGGCGGCGGCGCAAGCGCGGCGCCTACCCTGATCCCGACAAGCGCGTCCTCATCAACGAGCTGGTCTGCGAGGGTTGCGGCGATTGCGGCGTGCAGTCGAACTGCGTCTCGGTGCAGCCGCTCGAGACTGAGTTCGGGCGCAAGCGCCAGATCGACCAGTCGAACTGCAATAAGGATTTCTCCTGCCTCAAGGGCTTCTGCCCGTCCTTCGTCACCGTCCACGGCGCGCGGCCGAAGAAGGCCGATCCGCTCAAGCTCGATGCCGGCATGCTCGGCCAGGACGATCTGCCGGAACCCGTCGTGCCGGCGCTCGACCGCAGCTTCGCGGTGATTGTCACAGGCGTCGGTGGCACCGGCGTCGTCACCATCGGCGCCATCCTCGGCATGGCCGCGCATCTCGAAGGCAAGGGCTGCGGCATGATCGACATGGCCGGCCTTGCGCAAAAGGGCGGCGCCGTCTTCAGCCACGTCAAGCTCGCCCTCCGGCCCGACGACATCCACGCCATCCGTGTCGCCGCCGGCCAGGCCGATCTCGTCCTAGGCTGCGACCTCACCGTCACCGGCTCGAAGAAGGTGCTCGGCGCGATCCGGCCGGAGCGCGGCACGGTCATCGTCAACACCGCCGAGAGCCTGCCCGGCGATTTCACCCGCAACGCCGATTTCTCGTTGCCGACCGAGCGCCTGAAACGCGCCATCCTCTCGGCGGCCGGGCGCGACCGGACCCATTTCCTCGATGCCACGGCAGCCGCCGTCGCCTTCCTCGGCAATGCCATCGCCGCCAACATGTTCATGCTCGGCCATGCCTGGCAGCTCGGCACGGTGCCCCTCTCCCGCGAGTCGCTGCTCAGGGCGATCGAGCTCAACGGCGAGGCCGTCGCCATGAACCGGCAGGCCTTCGAGCTCGGCCGCCGCGCCGCGCATGATCCGGACGCGCTGATGGAATTGCTGGCGCCTAACCGGGCGGCGACGCCTGCCCGCGAACTCTCGCAAACGCTCGAGGAGATCATCGCCCGCCGCGTCGTCCACCTCACTGCCTATCAGAACGCCGCCTATGCGGCGCGCTACCGCCACCTCGTCGCCCGCGTGCAGACGCGGGAGGCTGCGATCGTGCCCGGCCAGTCCGCGCTCGGCGAAACGGTCGCGCGCTACCTCTTCAAGCTGATGGCCTACAAGGACGAGTACGAAGTCGCCCGCCTCTACAGCGACGGCGCCTTCCGCAGGCAGGTCGCCGCGACCTTCGAGGCCGACGGCGCGGACGGCAAGCCGTTGCGCTACGAGTTCCATCTCGCGCCGCCGCTGCTGGGCAGGCGCGATCCGAACACCGGCCTGCCGCGCAAGATCAGCTTCGGCCCGTGGATGATGGGCGCCTTCGGGCTTCTGGCAAGGCTCAAGGGCCTGCGCGGCACCGCCCTGGATCCCTTCGGCTACACGCAGGAGCGCCGCACGGAACGCAGCCTGATCACGGACTACGAAACCCTGCTGAGCGAGCTGCTGACACGGCTTTCCCCGGAGAACCATGCACTCTGCGTCGCGCTCGCCGCGATCCCGGAGAAGATCCGCGGCTTCGGCCACGTCAAGGAGCGGCATCTGAACGCCGCGAAGGCCGAGGAGGCGGAGTTGCTGACCCAGTTGCGCGAGGGAAACAGCATATCGGCCCTGCCGCAGGCTGCGGAATAGCGCGCCGTTCCGCATCGTCATGCCCGGGCTCGACCCGAGCGTCTCGTGACAAGGAGGCTCCTGAGCCTCTTCCTGAAGGAGATTCTCGAGTCTACGCTCCGCTTCGCCCGAGAATGACGCCACGCCGCCCGAAGCCTGCCCCTTGCGAACCCGGACAGCCGCCATCTTGATCACCCCCGAGGAACTGCGCGCCATCGCCTCCTGGTCCCGCGACCTGTCGCAAGACGAGTTCGAGGAGGCGCGGCGCGGCATTTCCTTCAAGAGCTACGGCAAGGGCGCCTCGATCTGCCATGTCGGCGACCGGTTGGAATCCTGGACCGGTGTCGCCGAAGGCTTGGTCAAGATGGCGACCACCTCGAAGGCCGGGAAATCGGCGACGCTCGCCGGCCTGCGCGCCGGCGCCTGGTTCGGCGAGGGCACCGTGATCAAGGCCGAGCCGCGACGCTACGAATTGGTGGCGCTGCGCGAGTCGCGGATCGCCCTGATGCGCCGCTCGACCTTCCTCTGGCTGTTCGAGCATTCGGCGGCCTTCAACCGCTTCCTCGTCCACCAGTTCAACGAGCGCCTCGCCCAGTTCATCTCGCTCGCCGAGACCGAGCGCACGCTCGATTCCACCGGCCGCCTCGCCCGCAATCTCGCCTGGCTGTTCAACCCGACCCTCTACCCCGATCTCGGCCGCACCCTGGCGATATCGCAGGAGGAGCTCGGCATGCTCGCCGGCATCTCCAGGCAGATGGCCAATCAGGGTCTGGCGAAGCTCGCCGATCTCGGCATGATCGAGATCGGCCATGGCAGCATCACCATCCGCGACCTCGACAAGCTGACCCGCTACGAAGGTTGAGACGTCCTTCACGGCACCAATCCGCACTTCGCGCGTTGCCTTTCTCGAACAGCCCCGAGCTGAGTAAAGGAACGACGCGATGTTTGGCTTCTTCGACACGCTCATGAAACGGGTCAACGACCAGGCCGCCGAATACGCCGCCGCCCAGTCGAAGGTCGCGAGCCGCGCATGGGAAGGTTGGTTCGACCCCTTCCATGTCCTTCAACCGGCAAAGGTCACTCCCGAGCGCCCGATGCGTGGCAAGGCATCCCGCAGCGAACCCGCAGCGCGGGGCGGCCGGTCTTTCTGAACGGCAGCCAACCCAGCCGTTCAGGCTTTGTTGGGCCGAGGACTGGTCTGATCGGGTTCATCAACCGAAGGAGACGACCATGCGTAGCTTCCTGATGGCCGCCGGCCTCGCCCTCGCCGCGATCGCGGCAACGCCAGCCGGCGCGACGACCCCGTCCATTGCACAGACCGAAGCGCTGGACAGGCTGCCCGCCGAATATACTCGCCACACCCGCGAGCACCGCGAGTGGGAAATCCAGCACAACATGGAGCGGCAGCAGCGCCGTGACTACTATCGTCAAGGCCGTGGCTATGACCGCGGCTACGGCTATGAGCGCCGCTATGGCGGTCCGCCGCCGCATGCTCCGGCCTATGGCTACCGCCGGAACTATTACGAGCGTTACTGACCCTCGCCGTCGTCCCGGCCCGCCCGCAGTTCGTCCGAGCTGCGGGCGGTTTTTTTGCATAAGACTTTCGTTGCGCGCGATAGCGACCTGTCGACGGCCTGCCGGCAGTGCCAGAAATCACGGTAAATTGAACGCGATTTGGGGCGAAACTCGGGGCAGCAGCCGCTGATCGAACTTCGGCGGGAGAGTAATCACCAAAAGGCGAATTGTCTGTCAAGCGGGTCCTTGCGAAGATGATGGCCGCCTGCAAGTCTTGCATGACAACGAGACCGGAAACCGGCTCACAGGAAGCTGCCACGACGCATGGCGGCTCGTCAGGGGAGAACGCAATCGTGGCAAGCGGCACCGCCGGCCAGGCGGATACCTTTCCGAAATTGCTTTTGCGCAATGCCAGGGAGCGCGCCTCGCGCGTCGCGTTTCGTCACAAGGATCTCGGCATCTGGCAGTCCTGGAACTGGGCCGAGGTGGCTGAGCATGTCCGCAATCTCGCCAAGGGGCTGCAGGATCTCGGGCTGAAGCGCGGCGAGAAAGTCGCGATCATCGGCTACAACCGGCCGCGGCTGTACTGGTCGATGTGCGCGGCGCAGTGGATCGGCGCCATCCCCGTGCCGGTCTACGCCGATGGCGTCGCCGAGGAGATGGCCTATGTCCTCGACCATGCCGAGGCCGTCTTCGCCGTGGTGCAGGACCAGGAGCAGGTCGACAAGCTGCTCTCCATCGCCGACCGGCTGCCGCATCTCAGGCACATGCTCTATGACGAGCCGCGCGGCCTACGCGACTACGACCACACCAAGCTCCACGCCATCGAGACGGTGATCCAGGCCGGCGCGAAGGCGCTTCAGGACCAGCAGGCCGAGGCCGCGCTGGCCCGCGAGATGGAGCAGGGCAAGGGCTCCGACCTCGGCATCATCCTCTACACCTCCGGCACCACCGGGCGCCCCAAGGGCGTGATGCTCAGCCACTACAACGTCATCGTCGCCGCCGAGATCGGCTGCGGCTTCGATGGGCTGAACGAGAGCGACGAGGTCATCGCCTATCTGCCGATCGCCTGGGTCGGCGACCACATTTTCTCCTATGCGCAGGCGATGCTGGCCGGTTTCTGCGTCAACTGCCCGGAAAGCCCGGACACCGTCATCGACGACCGCCGCGAGGTCGGCACCACCTATGCCTTCGCCCCGCCGCGCGTCTTCGAGAACATGCTGACCCTCACGATGGTGCGCATGGAGGATGCGAGCGCCCTGAAGCGCAAGGCGTTCCACTACTTCCTCGGCGTCGCCAAGCAATACGGCGAAAAGATCCTGAACGGCGAGAGCGTGCCGCTGAAGGGCCGGCTGCTCTACAAGCTCGGCGACATGCTGGTCTACGGCCCGCTGCGCAATCGCTTCGGCCTGACCAACATCAAGGTCGGCTACACGGCCGGCGAGGCGATCGGCCCCGAACTCTTCCGCTTCTACCGCTCGATCGGCGTCAACCTGAAGCAGCTCTACGGCCAGACCGAGGCCGGGGTGTACATCACCATGCAGCCCAACGGCGAGATCAAGGCCGATACGGTCGGCAAGCCGGCGCCGCTGGTCGAGATCCGCATCGACGACAATGGCGAGGTGCTCTACCGCTCGCCCTCGATCTTCGGTGGCTACTACAAGGACCCGGACAAGACCGCCGAGACGATGACGGCCGACGGCTATGTCCGCTCCGGTGATGCCGGCTTCTTCGACGAGGGCGGCCACCTCAAGATCATCGACCGCGCCAAGGATGTCGGCAAGCTCAACAGCGGCGACCTCTTCCCGCCGAAATACATCGAGAACAAGCTGAAGTTCTATCCGAACATCAAGGAGGTCGTGGCCTTCGGCCAGGGCCGCGACTATGCCACCGTCGCGCTCAACATCGACCTCACCGCCGTCGGCAACTGGGCCGAGCGCAACAACGTGGTCTATGCCTCCTATCAGGAACTGGCCGGCCACGATCTCGTCTACGACATGATCGCCAAGCACGTCGACGAGGTGAACCGCTCACTTGCCGGCGAGCCGATGATGGGCGGCGCCCAGATCAAGCGCTTCCTGATCCTGCACAAGGAACTCGACGCCGACGACGGCGAATTGACCCGCACCCAGAAGGTTCGGCGCGGCTTCATCGCCGAGCGCTATGCGCCGCTCGTCGCCGCCCTCTATGATGGCTCGGAGGCCGCCGACATCTCGACGGAAGTGACCTTCGAGGACGGTCGCAAGGGCGCGATATCGGCCCGCGTCAAGGTGCGCGACGCCACTCTCTATCCGGTGGCTCCGCAGGAGGCGCCGGCAGCGGCGAAGGCGGCATGAACGCGGAGCCGATGAACGTGACGGGCACCCCCATCAGCGCCAAGGGCGAAACCCTGCTCTCGGTCGAGAACATCTCGCTGCGCTTCGGCGGCGTGAAGGCGATCACCGACGTCTCCTTCGACATCCGCAAGGGCGAGATCCGGGCCATCATCGGCCCCAACGGCGCCGGCAAGACCTCGATGCTCAACTGCATCAACGGCTTCTACCAGCCGCAGGAAGGCCAGAKCGTCTTCAAGGGCGAGCGCCGCGCCAAGATGCGCCCGCATCGCGCCGCCGGCGGCGGCATCGCCCGCACCTTCCAGAACGTCGCGCTGTTCAAGGGCATGTCGACGCTCGACAACATCATGACCGGCCGCACCCTCAAGATGAAGAAGGGCTTCTTCTGGCAGGCGCTGCGTCACGGCCCGGCGATGCAGGAGGAGATCGAGCATCGCCGCGTCGTCGAGGACATCATCGACTTCCTGCAGATCGAGCACATCCGCAAGCTCCCCGTCGGCAAGCTGCCCTACGGCCTGCAGAAGCGCGTCGAGCTCGGCCGCGCGCTGGCGATGGAGCCCGAGTTGCTTCTGCTCGACGAGCCGATGGCCGGCATGAACCTCGAGGAGAAGGAGGACATGTGCCGCTTCATCCTCGACGTGAACAATCAGTTCGGCACGACGATCGCCTTGATCGAGCACGATATGGGCGTGGTCATGGACCTCTCCGACCGTGTCGTCGTGCTCGAATACGGCCGCAAGATCGCCGACGGCACACCCGACGAGGTCAAGGCCAACCAGCGCGTCATCGACGCCTATCTGGGAGTGGCGCACTGATGACAGCTCTCCCCCTCTTTCTCAGCCCTCATCCTGAGGAGCGCTCCGCAGGAGCGCGTCTCGAAGGATGCTCCAGTGGGCTCTTCCCGCGCGAGCTGAACCATCCTTCGAGACGCCGCTTCGCGGCTCCTCAGGATGAGGGCTCGTTTGTGTTGCCGATAATCTGGAAGGCGCAGCCATGAGCGACGTCGCCACCCGCCCCGCGCCGAGCCTTCTTGCCAATCCCTGGATCAAGGCCGGCCTGATCCTCGCCGCCATCGTGATCGCCGCGATCGTCGGCGCGCGGCTCGACGGCTCCGGCACGCTTCATGCCATCTTCGTCGATCCGTTCCAGCAGATGGCGCAGGCGCCCGACCTGCTCGTGCAGACGATCTGGGAGGGCCTCGTCTCCGGCGTGCTCTACGCCCTGATCGCGCTCGGCTTCGTCCTGATCTTCAAGGCGTCGGGCGTGTTCAACTTCGCCCAGGGCATCATGGTGGTGTTCGCGGCGCTGACGCTGGTCGGCCTCTACGAGAAGGGCGTGCCGGCCTTCCTTGCCGTCATCATCACGCTCGGCGTCATGTTCGCGCTGGCCGTCACCATCGAGCGCGTGGTGCTGCGGCCCCTGGTCAACCAGCCCGACATCATCCTGTTCATGGCGACCTTCGGCATCACCTATTTCCTGATCGGCTTCGGCGAAGCCCTGTTTGGCGGCAATCCCAAGCAGATGATCGCCGACCAGCTTTATCTGCCCAAGGGCGCGCTCGATCTGCAGATTCTGGGCGGACTGGTCTCGCTGCAGAAGATCGACATCGCCGCCGCGATCATCGCCTCGCTGATGATCGCTGCGCTTGCCGCCTTCTTCCAGTACACCCGCATCGGGCGCGCGCTGCGGGCCGTCGCCGATAGCCACAAGGCGGCGCTCTCGGTCGGCATTTCGCTCAACCAGATCTGGGTCATCGTCTGGTTCACCGCCGGCATCGTGGCGCTGATCACCGGCATCATGTGGGGCGCGCGCTCGGACGTCTCCTTCGCGCTCGAGATCGTCGCGCTGAAGGCGCTGCCGGTGCTGATCCTCGGCGGCTTCACCTCGATCCCGGGCGCCATCGTCGGCGGGCTCATCATCGGCATCGGCGAGAAGCTCGGCGAGTTCTACTGGGGCCCGCTGATCGGCGGTGGCATCGAGAGCTGGCTCGCCTATTTCATTGCGCTGGGCTTCCTGCTGTTCAGGCCTCAGGGCCTGTTCGGCGACAAGATCATCGAGAGGATCTGACGGCGATGCGGACGAACCTCTCCGTCATTCCAGGGCGATCCGCAGGATCGAGCCCGGAACCCATAAACGCAGGTGGCGCCGGCAAAGGCGCGACCTCCTCGCAGCCGACAATGTTCATGGATTCCAGGCTCGGCGCTTCGCGTCGCCCCGGAATGACGGTGTAACCATGCTCTACCGCGAGGCCGGCCAGTACAAATCGACCTATTCCGCCGACATGGCCGTCTTCCCCCTGCGGGAAGACCGGATCGGGCTCGGCATCATCCTGGCGATCGCGCTCGTCGCGATCCCCTTCTTCGGCAGCGACTTCTTCATCGCCTCGGTGATGATCCCCTTCCTGGTCTTCTCGCTCGCCGCGATCGGGCTCAACATCCTCACCGGCTATACCGGGCTGATCTCGCTCGGCACCGCCGCCTTCATGGGTGTCGGCGCCTATGCCTGCTACAAGCTGACGACCGTCTTCCCGAACGTGAACATCATCGTCCTGATTCTCGTCTCCGGGCTGTTCTCTGCCGGCATCGGCGTGCTCTTCGGCCTGCCCTCGCTGCGCATCAAGGGCTTCTATCTCGCCGTCGCGACGCTCGCCGCGCAGTTCTTCCTGCAATGGGCCTTCGTGCGCGTGCCCTGGCTGTTCAACTACAATGCCTCCGGCGCCATCGAGGTGCCGCAGCGCACGCTCTTCGGCATCCCGCTCACCGGCGCCTCCGCCACGCCCGAGACGCGCTATTTCGTCTGCCTCGGCCTCGTCGTGGTGCTGACCTGGTTCGCCTCGAACCTGGTGCATGGCAAGCTGGGCCGGTCGTGGATGGCCGTGCGCGACATGGACATCGCCGCCGAGCTGATGGGCATCAAGCTGCTCAACGCCAAGCTGATGGCCTTCGCCGTCTCGTCCTATTTCGCCGGCGTCGCCGGGGCGATGATGATCTTCCTCTGGTACGGCGGCGGCGAGGCGGCAGACGTGTTCTCGATCCGCCTCTCCTTCAACATCCTGTTCATGGTCATCATCGGCGGCCTGGGCTCGCTGATCGGCTCCTTCTTCGGCGCGGCCTTCCTCTCGATCCTGCCGACGGCGCTGAAATTCGGCCTGCCGGCGCTCGGTGTCCCGATCGCGGGCGCCGCCGCCGAGCATGTCACCTTCATGGTGGTCGGCGCGCTGATCATCCTCTTCCTGATCGTCGAGCCGCACGGCCTCGCCCGGCTCTGGCAGATCGGGAAGCAGAAATTGCGCACATGGCCCTTCCCTTACTGAATCGGCCCTTGCCCTATTGAGGCTCAAGGGAAGGCCCAAGAAACGACCGGCGACATCGAAGCGCCGGCGCATAAAGACCGATCCGACAGCAGTCTGGTCGGGAGGAAACGAACGGAGGAAGTCCATGAAGACCAGCAATCTGATGAAGGGCGCGGCATTCGGAGCCCTGCTCGCGGCGGCCGGCGCGGTCGCCCCGGCTGCGGCGCAGGACAGCGTCTACTTCGCCAACAACGCCTATCGCACCGGCCCCTTCTCGGGTTCCGGCATCCCGATCGGCGACGGCATGCGTGACTACATCACCATGATCAATGAGCGCGACGGCGGCGTGAACGGCGTCAAGATCGTCTACGAGGAGTGCGAGACCGGCTACGACACCAAGAAGTCGATCGAGTGCTACGAGCAGGCCAAATCGAAGAACACGATCGTCTACTCGCCCTGGTCGACCGGGGCTACGCTCGCCGCGATCCCGCGCGCCCATGTCGACAAGATCCCGATCCTGTCGATGGCCTATGGCCTTTCGGCTTCGGCGGATGGTACCGCCTTCCCCTGGGTGTTCATTCCGCCCTTCACTTATTGGGACGGCGCTTCGCTGATGGTGAAGCACATGGCCGCCGAACTCGGCGGCATGGACAAGCTCAAGGGCAAGAAGCTCGGCCTGATCCATCTCGATGCGCCCTTCGGCAAGGAGCCTATCCCGGTGCTCGAGAACCTCGCCAAGAAGTACGGGTTCGAGGTCAAGCTCTATCCGGTTGCCGCCGCCGACATGCAGAACCAGGGCTCGCTTTGGCTCTCGATCCGCCGCGACCGGCCCGACTACCTCTACAACCAGGGCTGGGGCGCGATGAACCCGACCGCGGTCAAGGAGGCGATCAAAAACAACTTCCCGATCAACAAGCTGGTCGGCGTCTGGTGGGCCGGCGGTGACGACGACGCGCGCGCCGGCGGGCCGGAGGCGAAGGGCTACAAGTCGCTCAACCTGAATGCCGCCGGCACCAATTTCCCGGTGATTCAGGACATCCAGAAGTATGTCGTGGAGAAGGGCAAGAGCCTCGCGCCGAAGGATAAGGTCGGCGAGAACCTCTATAACCGCGGCGTCTACAACTCGATGCTCGTGGTCGAGGCGATGCGCAATGCCCAGAAGCTGACCGGCAAGAAGGTCGTCACCTCAGAGGACATGCGCCGCGGCCTGGAAACCCTCAACATCACCGAGGCCAGGCTGAAGGAAATCGGCATGGAAGGCTTCGCCACGCCGACCACGATCTCCTGCACCGACCATTCCGGCCACAGCAAGGCCTATGTCGCGGAGTGGGACGGTACGAAATGGACCAAGAAGGGCGACTGGCTCGAACCCCTCAAGGAGGAGGTCCGGCCGCTGATCGAGGCCAACGCCAAGGACTACACCGAAAAGGCCGGCACCTGGCCGAAGCGGACCGAGTCCTGCGAGAAGTCATCCTGATCTGACGAGGCGCCGCGGCTCCCTTCTCCCCTTGCGGGAGAAGAGAGCTCGGCGAAGCCGAGACGGATGAGGGGTCGCGCGTCCTTGGACGTTTGCGACTCTCCACGAGAAATCCCGACGCGCAGCGCGACCCCTCATCCGGCGCTGCGCGCCACCTTCTCCCGCAAGGGAAGAAGGGGAGGAGCTGCGATGTCCACCGCCACCCTCGAAAAACCCGCCGCTGCGACCGCGAGCGACACCATCCTGTCGCTCAACAATATCGAGGTCATCTACGACCATGTCGTGCTGGTGCTGAAGGGCGTCTCGCTCACCGTGCCGCGCCAGGGCATCGTCGCGATCCTCGGTGCCAACGGCGCCGGCAAGACCACGACGCTGAAGGCAATCTCCAACCTGCTCAAGGCCGAGCGCGGCGAGGTCACCAAGGGCTCAATCGTGTTCGACGGCGAGCGCGTCGACAAGCTGTCGCCGAACGAGCTCGTCAAGCGAGGCTGCATCCAGGTGATGGAAGGCCGGCACTGCTTCGGCCATCTCTCGATCGAGGAAAACCTGCTGACCGGCGCCTTCACACGCCGCGACGGCAACGCCGCGATCAAGCGCGACCTCGAGAAGATCTACGAGCTGTTCCCGCGCCTCAAGCAGCGGCGCAATTCGCAGGCCGGCTACACCTCCGGCGGCGAGCAGCAGATGTGCGCGGTCGGCCGCGCCATGATGTCGAAGCCGAAGATGATCCTGCTCGACGAGCCCTCGATGGGGCTCGCCCCGCAGATCGTCGAGGAGATCTTCGAGATCGTGCGCCGCCTCAACGCCGAGGACGGCGTCTCCTTTCTCGTCGCCGAGCAGAACACCAACATGGCGCTGCGCTACGCCACCTATGGCTACATCATGGAGACCGGCCGCGTCGTCATGGACGGCGAGGCCAAGATGCTGCGCGAGAACGAGGACGTGAAGGAATTCTACCTTGGCGTCGCCGAGGGCAACAAGAAGTCCTTCCGCGAGGTGAAGAGCTACAAGCGCCGCAAGCGCTGGCTCTCGTGACCGGCCGCATGTCTCCTGGACCATGTCATCCCGGACAAGCGGCGAAGCCGCGCCGATCCGGGATCCATGCCGGAGCATTGCTGAAAAGAGTTCAGGCATGGATCCCAGGTTTACGCTTCGCTTCGCCCGGGATGACCACGCTGGTTCATAGTTGATCTGAGGACGCTTCGATGACCGAGCATTACGACGCGCTCGAAACCCGCTCGGCGGACGAACGCGAGGCCGATCTCTTCGCGCGGCTGCCGAAGCTGATCGCCGCCGCCATCGACGCTCCGGCCTATGCCGAGCGCCTGCGCGGCGTCGACCCCTCCTCCATCACCGACCGCAAGGCACTGGCGCGCCTGCCCGTGCTGCGCAAGTCCGATCTGCCCGCGCTTCAGAAGGAGGCGCTGCCTTTCGGCGGCCTCGTCGCGGCCTCGCCCGTCTCCTTCGGCCGGCTCTTCACCTCGCCCGGCCCGATCTTCGAGCCCGAGGGCACTGCCGCCGACGCCTGGAATGCCGCGCGCGGTCTCCATGCCGCCGGGTTCCGGCCGGGCGACATCGTGTTGAACACGCTGAGCTATCACCTGACGCCGGGCGGATTCATCATGGATTCCGCCGCCCGCGCCGTCGGCTGCGCCGTGATCCCGGCCGGGCCCGGCAACACCGAGCAGCAGGTGGAAGTGATCTCCGCCTACCGCCCGAGCGCTTATACCGGCACGCCCGACTTCCTCAAGATCCTGATCGAGGCGGCGGATGCGCGCGGCGTCGACATCTCCTCGATCAGGCGCGCCGTCGTCTCAGGCGCCGCCTTCCCGCCCTCGCTGCAGGCCTGGGTCAGGGAGCGTGGCATCGAAGCCTATCAGATCTATGCCACCGCCGATGTCGGCGTCATCGCCTACGAAACCCCGGCACGCGAAGGCATGGTGCTGAACGAGAACCTGATCGTCGAGATCGTCCGCCCCGGCACCGGCGATCCGGTTCCGGAGGGCGAGGTCGGCGAGGTCGTCATCACCAATCTCGACCCGCATCACCCGCAGATCAGGCTCGCCGTCGGTGACCTCACTGCCGTCCTGCCCGGGCTGAGCGCATGCGGGCGTAGCAACACGCGCATCAAGGGCTGGATGGGCCGCGCCGACCAGACCGCCAAGATCAAGGGCATGTTCGTGCGCCCCGAGCAGGTCGCCGAAATCGCCAAGCGCCACGCCGAGATCGCCAAGCTCAGGCTCGTCGTCGGCCGCGCCAACGAAGTCGACACCATGACCCTCAAGGCCGAGATCTACGCCGAGCCGAAAGGTTTGATCGACGCGGTCTCGTCGACGCTGCAGCAGGTCACCAAACTGAAGGGAACTGTGGAAGTCCTGCCGCTCGGCGCCCTGCCGAACGACGGCAAGGTCATCGCCGATGAGCGCCCGGTGGGGTGAACTCGGCCGTCATTCTCGGGCGAAGCGCAGGTTCGACCCGAGAATCTCTCGCCGGACGAGGCGCCTTTTCTTGCACGAGATGCTCGGGTCAAGCCCGAGCATGACGGCAAGTCACTCACCAAGCGATCGCCTTTTCCCCCTGCCCTTCGAGCCACGCATTAGCTCGGCTGAACGGTTTCGATCCGAAGAAGCCGCGCCTTGCCGAAAGCGGCGAGGGATGCACGCTGGCAATGACGAGATGCCGGCTCTCGTCGATCAAGTTTCGCTTGGCCTGCGCCGGGTTGCCCCACAGCAGGAAGACGACGTGCTCTTGCTCGCGCGACACCGCTGCGATGATCGCATCCGTGATCGCCCCCCAGCCCAGCGAGAGATGCGAGCCGGCCTTGCTCGCCCCCTCCCGCACCGTCAGCGCCGTGTTGAGCAGCAGCACGCCCTGTTTCGCCCAGCGCGTCAGGTCGCCATCGACAGGCGCGGGTTGGCCCAGATCCTCGGCTCGCTCCTTGTAGATGTTGACGAGCGAGCGCGGCAGCGGCGGCGGGCCGACATAGGAAAAGGCGAGCCCGTTGGCATGGCCCGGCGTCGGATAGGGGTCCTGCCCGAGGATGACGGCACGGACCGCATCGAGCGGCGTCAGCGCGAGCGCCGCGAAGACCCGCTCCGGCACAGGGGCCACGACATGCCCCGCAGCCCGCTCGGCATCGACCGCGGCGCAGGCGCGAGCAGCGGCTCCACCCGCGGCGAAGACCGGCAGGTCGCGCCAGCCGGTGGAAGTCCCGCTCGCCAGGAAGGCCGCGAGCGCGTCGGTGCAGCTCACTTCAGGACAGCCCTGCCCTCGACCTTGGCGTCCACCGTGCCAAGCCGGCGGACATAGACCATCACCTCGTTCGCCATCAGCTTGCCGTCGGTGAGGCCGATCAGCGTCCGGCCGCGGCCGAGCGCCGTGTAGCCGTCGCCGCCCTCCAGCATGAAATTGTTGGAGGCGACGGTGTATTTGCCGGCCGGGTCGATCGGCTTGCCGTCGACCGTGACCGCTGTGACGCGTGAGCCCTGCGGCTGCTTGAGGTCTGCCTCGAAGCTGAGGCCGGACACCACGGGGAAGCGGCCGGCGCCCTGCGGCGCGTCGCGCAAACCGTTCTCGATCGCGTCCTTCACATCCTTGCCGGTGATCTCGACCATGACGGTGGCATTGCCGAAGGGCAGTTCGCTGAGCACGTCACGGCGCGTCAGCTTCTGCCCGGCGGTGTATTGCTTGTTGGCGCGAATGCCGCCGGCATTGGTGATCGCAAGCTGCGCGCCGGTCGAGGCGCGGATCGCGTCGGCGATCAGGTTGCCGATCGCCGTCTCCTGCGTGCGGATGACGCCGGTGCGGGAATCGAGGGGGACGGCGAGCGTGGCGATATCGACGTCGAGTTCCTTCGACAGCTCCGACTCGTAGCCCTTCACGATGGCGGCGACGTCGGGGTCCGGCGTGGCCGAGCGGGAATCGTTGACGCGGAAGGTCGGCGTCCACGTCACCTGCCGCGCGGCGCCCTCGCCCCGAACGCTGACGGCGATGTCGATGGCGGTGACGTAATTGCCCTCCTCGTTCGACTCGACCATCACGACCTTGCCGTCATAGGCGATGGCGAGATCGTGGTCGTGGCCGGTGAGCACGATGTCGACCACGCGCGAGCGCACGATCTCGTAGTCCGTGGCGCGGTCGGCATGGACGACGGCGACGAGGATGTCGGCGCCCTGCCCCTTCAGCGCCCTGGCCTCCCGACGCAGCGCCTCCATCGTCGAGGAGAACTTCAGATCGCCGGGATTGGAGAGCTGCGGGGTCGGATCGAAGGTCGTGCCGATGACGCCGACCTTGATGCCGCCGAGCTCGAAGATCTGCGAATCCTTGTGGTGCGCCAGGGTGTTGCCGGCGGCGTCGCGCAGGTTCGCCGCGAAGGTCGGGTACTTCTGGGCTGCGGTCAGCTTGAGATAGTTCTCCTTGCCGAAGTCGAACTCGTGATTGCCGGGCACGAAGACGTCGATGCCCATCTTGTTCTGCATCGCGACGATATGCGCGCCCTGGTCGAAGCCCGACATCAGCGAGGGCGAGTAGCAGTCGCCGGCATGGCAGAACAGCACCGGCAGGCCCTTGGCCCGCTCGGCTTTGGCGATGCCGGCGGCGCGCGCGAAGCCGCCGCGCCCCTTGTCGTCGCTCATTTTGTAGATGTCGTTGAGCAGCAGCAACGTGAAGCTCGGCGCCGGCTGCTGCGCCATGGCGACCGGCGCTGTTGCGGCGAGCGTCGCCGGCGCCGCCAGGACCCCGAGAGCCTTGCGGCGGGTGAGCTTCGTCATGGCGGGTGCCCTTCACGTCTTGAGAACGGCTCCAGACTAGCAAAGGTCGGGCCGCGCTGACCAGAGCATCTCCATCGCAAGGTCAGCAGTGTCGCACCCGGGTTTTCGACAAGCTTCAAGGCTGGACGAAAGCGCGAACTCGTCTAAATCACGGGGGCAAGGAGAGCATGCGCTCATGACTGCTGACATCGCCGCTGCGCCGGGCCGCGAGGCCGCCGCCCTGCCGCCCGATCATCCCAAGGTGCAATATGGGCGCATCGGCGTCCTCCTGATGAATCTCGGCACGCCCGAGGGCACCGGCTATTGGCCGATGCGCGCCTATCTCAAGGAATTCCTCTCCGACCAGCGCGTCATCGAGGAGCCCCGCTGGAAATGGTGGCCGATCCTCAACCTCATCATCCTGTCGACGCGCCCCGGCCGGAAGGGCAAGGATTACGCCTCGATCTGGAACAACCAGCGCAACGAGGGTCCGCTCAAGACCATCACCCGTTCGCAGGCCGAGCAGCTCGCTGACCGGCTGAAGCCTCTGGCGGGCGAGCGCGTCGTCTTCGATTGGGCGATGCGCTACGGCTTTCCCGATGTGCAGAGCCGGCTGAAGGCCTTGCTCGACCAAGGCTGCGACCGCATCCTGCTGGTGCCGCTCTACCCGCAATATGCCGCTCCGACCTCGGCCACCGCCTGCGACCAGGCCTTTCGCGCCCTGATGCAGATGCGCTGGCAGCCCTCGGTGCGCGTCGCCCCGCCCTACCACGACGATCCCGTCTATATCGGCGCGCTCGCCCGCTCGATGCGCGCCTCGCTGGCGAAGCTCGATTTCGAGCCGGAGGTCATCCTCTGCTCCTTCCACGGCATGCCGAAGGAGTATCTGCTCAAGGGTGACCCCTATTATTGCCAGTGCGTCAAGACCTGGCGCCTGCTGCGCGCCGAGCTCGGCCTCTCCGAAGAGCGCTTCCCGCTGACCTTCCAGTCGCGCTTCGGCCCGGATGAATGGCTGCAGCCCTATACCGACGAGACGGTGAAGGCCCTGGCGCTGGCCGGCAGGAAGTCGATGGCCATCGTCGCGCCGGGCTTCTCGGCCGATTGCCTTGAGACGCTGGAAGAGCTCGACGGCGAGAACCGCGAGATCTTCCTGCACAATGGCGGCGAGAAATTCGCTTATCTGCCCTGCCTCAACGACTCCGCCGAAGGCATCGACGTCATCGCCGAAGTCGTGCAGCGCGAATTGATGGGCTGGCTCTGAGCTAAGCTCAGGCTGCGGTTCAAAAAAGGCGCGCCGTCATTCCGGGGCAGGCCGCAGGCCTGAGCCCGGAGCCTAGAACCGATGCCGACATGAAGCCAGGCCTCAGCTCGCCCCCGCGCCTTTCGTGGAAAAGCCTTCAGTTCTGGGTTCCGGGCTCTTCGCTACGCGAAGCCCCGGAATGACGGCGCGTTACCCTGCCCCAGCAACGAAGCGCGCGACGCTCTCCGCCACCGGCCGCGCCTTCAGAATGCGGCGGTGGCCGAGCCCCTCCGTCACCTCCAGCGTGACGAAGGGACCGGCCTCCGCCAGCGCCTGCGCATGCTGGAAGCCGAGCTCGCGATCCTCCCGGTCGTGGATCACCAGCGTCCGCAAGCCGATCGCCGCCAGTTGCGCCGGCCCCTCGAAGACCTCGATCGGATTGCCCGCGACGATATGGATGCGCCGCTCCAGCGCCGCCTGCCCACGGCGGCCGAGGCCGAAGGCCGTGCCGAACTGGCGAGTGATCTCGGTGATCGAGGACGGCGCCGAGATCAGCACGAGCCGGTCGGCGCTGACCAGGGGGTGCGCCCTGACCGAGCCCGCCAACGCGGCGAGCGCGATCGCGCCCCCGAAGGAGTGGGTGACGATCGCATGCAGCGGCTCGAAGACCCGTGCCACCGCCGCGAGGCTGGCCACGCCGAGCGGGATGTTCAGTTCCCGCCCGGTCGAGGCGCCATGGCCCGGCAGGTCGAAGGCGACGACGCGGAAACCCGCCGCCAGCAGCGGATCGACGAAGCCGGCCATCGAGGCCGCCTCTCCCGTCCAGCCATGGATCAGCAGAACCGTCCGCGCCGGGCCGGTCGTTTCAGGCTCGAAAACATAGGCCTGCACGCTGCCGCAAGGGAATGGAATGGCGCGCTGGGCGGCGTGCTGCAGCTTGATGCTGGCGGCGGACGCAGCCGGCTTGCCGTTTCCGCTTCGCCTCGGCGGCCTTGGCGGGGTACAGAATAATCTGAAGGCCAGTCGACCGGCTGCCGAAGGAGCCACGAAGCTCGCGGCCCGGACCAGCGGGCGCATGTAACGGAGCGCGGAAGCGGCCATGGGAACGTCTCGATTTTGTTCAACGATGAACAAATATGTTCAGCCATGAACAAAAAGCAAGACCTTTCCGCTGCGACACAAGCGCAGCTCCTGCCCTGGGACCTTCCGCGCTTCCGCAACTGGCTCGCCGTCGCCCGCGTGCACAGCGTCTGGGAGAAGGTGTTCACCGAAGCGCTGGCACCGCTGGACATCCAGCTCGCGCATTACGACGTGCTGGCCAACATCTTCCACACGCCGGGCCTGACCCAGCAGGCCCTCGCCGAGAAGCTCCTGGTCGGGCGCAGCGCCATGAGCATGCTGCTGCCCGTGCTGGAGCGGCGCGGCCTGATCGAACGACGCAACGACGAAGCCGACCGGCGCCTGCGCCGGCTCTGGCTGACGGCGCAGGGCGAGGCGTTGACGCGCAAGGCCATGGCGATCCATGTCGCCGAGATCGAGGCCATGATGACGGTGCTGAGCGACGACGAGTGCAGCGCCGTCGGTGAGTCGATGCGCCGTGTCGCCAAGGCTCTCGAGGCCCGCACCGTCGCGGGCCGCTGACCGGCTGACCTCGACGGGCCTGAAACCGACGCCCGGTCAGAGCGCTAGGATCACGCCTGCGACGGCATCCAGCGCCGCCTCCGCATTGGAGCAGGCCAGCGCGCCGTCGACGGTGGGCGCGCCGTCCAGCAGGAAGACCGGCCGCTTGAACTGCAAGGCAAAGGCGATCTCGGACAACGTCCCGTAGCCGCCTCCGATCGCGACGAGGCAGCAGGCCGCCCGGGCGATCAGGGCATTCCGCGCCACGCCGATGCCGGTCGCGAGGGGAACGGTGACATAAGGGTTGGCCGCCTCGGGCTCATCATCCGGCAGCAGGCCGATCGACAGCCCGCCCGCCTGCGCGACGCCGCGGCAGACCTCTTCCATCACGCCGGAGCGGCCACCGCAGAGCACGGTGACGCCATGCTCCGCGAGCAGCCGGCCCATCCTCTCCGCCGCAACGGATTGGGAAGGGGTCGGCGTGCGCGTCCCGATCACGGCGACGGGCGTGCGCAGCGGCGTCCCGCTTTCGCGTTGCAGCCAGCGCAAGGCGCGGGCAGCCGAGACCGGCTCTCCGCCCCGGCTATCCGCCGCGTCGCCCCATTGCCGCATGGCCGGATCGAACGCCCGGCCATCAGCATCGTGCAGTCGCCCGCCCTCGATATCGAGGCGCAGTTGCGGAAGCCGCAGCACCGGCTCAGGCCGGCTTTTCTTCGCCGAAGGCCGAGATGCCGCCATGCTTGGCCGACCAGCTCGCCGGATCGTTCAGGAAGCTCTCGACCTCCGCCAGCACCTTCGGCTCGAAATGGCCGCTGTCCTTCGCGACCGCCAGCACATCCCACCACGTCGTGAGATAGTGCAGGTTGATGCCGATCTCGGTCATCAGCTCGCGGCTCTTGGGGAAGATGTCGTAGTAGAACAGCACGAAGCAGTGCTGGACGTCGGCGCCCGCATTGCGCAGGGCCTCGCAGAAATTCACCTTGCTGCGGCCGTCGGTGGCGAGATCCTCGACCAGAAGCGTGCGCGCGCCCTCGACGACCGAGCCCTCGATCTGGGCATTGCGGCCGAAGCCCTTTGGCTTCTTGCGGACATACTGCATCGGCAGCGAAAGACGGTCGGAGATCCAGGCGGCGAAGGGAATGCCGGCCGTCTCGCCGCCGGCGATGGTGTCGAGCGACTCGTAGCCGATGTCGCGCACGATCGTGGTGGCGGCGAAATCGATCAGCGTCGAGCGCAGGCGCGGATAGGAGATGATCTTGCGGCAGTCGATATAGACCGGGCTCGCCCAGCCCGAGGTGAAGAAGAACGGCTTGTCGCTGTAGAAATGGACCGCCTTGATCTCGAGCAGCATCTTGGCCGCTTCGCGCGCGATCACGGTCCTGTCGGTGGGGGTGAACAGGTTGGGCATGGCGCGGTCTCTCCAGGCTGAGCGACGCCGCTCGCCGGGGACGGCAAGGGCGCAGGGGCAGGTCGAATTGGCAAACGGCCCCTTCTGATCGCCCGCGCCCGGCAGGTCAATCCCCGCGCCATCATTTCCACCGCGACGCGCGGGGCGGCGCCTTTCTTCCTCGGCGGCCAGGAAATGCGAGCCCGAGCGCCGCGCGCCCGGACGGCGAACGACGCGGCTTGAACAGCCATTTCCGGACGCATCCACAGGCAGAAACCGTATCGATCGTTGCGCCGGCTCCGGCAGCGTGACAAGGCGGGCCGGTATCGCGAACTTGCGCCTGCCCCGACGTGGCATGCGACCCGGCATCGCTTCGGCGTAACGGGAACGAGAGGCTGAAGTCATGAACGATCGTCTGGTGGCATCTGCGGCTGCACCATTGGCGCCAATCAGCGTCGACGGGAAAGCCCGCAAGGCGCTGTGGGGCGCGGCCATCGGCTATGCGATGGACGGCTTCGATCTCCTGATCCTCGGCTTCATGCTCCGGGCGATCTCGGCCGATCTCCAGCTCAGCCAGGCACAGGCCGCCTCGCTGGTGACCGCGACGTTGATCGGCGCCGTGCTCGGCGGCATCGGCTTCGGCATGCTCTCGGACCGCATCGGCCGCGTCCGCGTGTTGACCTGGACCATCGTGCTCTTCGCCGTCTTCACCGGGATGTGCGCGCTGGCCCAGGGCTATTGGGACCTGCTGGTCTACCGCACCATCGCCGGCCTCGGCCTCGGCGGCGAGTTCGGCATCGGCATGGCCCTGGTCGCCGAGGCCTGGCCGGCCTCGAAACGGGCGCGCGCCTCGTCCTATGTCGGCCTCGGCTGGCAGGTCGGCGTGCTCGCCGCCGCCATCGCCACGCCGATCCTGCTGCCGACGATCGGCTGGCGCGGCATGTTCGCCATCGGCATCCTGCCGGCTGTCGCCGCCTATTTCATCCGCCATTCGCTGCACGAGCCCGAGGTCTTCGTCGCCCGCAGCAAGGACCGCCCGAAGGAATCGGCGCTGCGCCTGCTGGTCAAGGACTGGGAGACCACCAAGCTCAGCCTCGGCATGGTCGTCCTCTGTTCGGTCCAGAACTTCGGCTATTATGGCGTGATGATCTGGTTGCCGAATTATCTGGCGACCCGCTTCGGCTTCGCGCTCACCCAATCGGCGGTGTGGACGGCCGTCACCATCGCCGGCATGGCGCTCGGCATCTTCGCCTTCGGCCATATCGCCGACCGCATCGGCCGGCGCCCGGCCTTCTTCGGCTACATGCTCGGCGCGGCCGTGATGGTCATCGTCTATTCGCGCCTGACCGACCCGATGCAGCTCCTGGTCGCGGGTGCGGTGATGGGCTTCTTCGTCAATGGCATGCTCGGCGGCTACGGCGCGCTGATCAGCGAGCTCTTTCCGACATCCGCTCGTGCCACGGCCCAGAACGTCCTGTTCAACATCGGTCGCGGCGTCGGCGGCTTCGGGCCCGTCGTCGTCGGCGCCATCGCTGCGGCCTACGGCTTTCAGACCGCGATCGCGCTGCTGGCGACCCTCTATCTGCTCGACATCGTCGCCATGTGGTTCCTGATTCCGGAGCGACGTGGCGAGGAACTGCAGTAGGCGTTGGCCTCACATTTGGAGACCTGGCAGGCCAAGGCGGGCAAGTTGGCTTCGCCTCAATAATACATTTGTGTCATCAAACATTCATTTGTATGATCCATGGCAAAACTGCTGCCCCGCACGTCACGGAGGCAGTGCGTTGCCCGCTCGGGCAGCGTGTTCCGGAGGGAAGCCATGCAGCGGGTCGTGCAGATTTCCGACACCCATCTCAGCCCGGCCAAGCAGCATTTCGCCTGCAACTGGGAGCCGCTGACAACGTGGCTGACAGCGCAAGCGCCTGATCTCGTCATCCACACCGGCGATGTGACGGTCGACGGCGCGGATGTCGAAGAGGACATGCGCCATTGCCGCGCGCTGCTCGATACGCTTGGCGTGCCGGTGCTCAGCATTCCCGGCAACCACGATGTCGGCGAGGCCCATCACCCGCACCAGCCGGTCAACGACCGGAGGCTCGCCCGCTGGCGCGACCATATCGGCGAGGACTTCTGGGTTCATGACCTCGAAAGCTGGCGGCTGATCGGCCTCAACTCCATGCTGTTCGGCAGCGACGAGGCGGAGGAGCAGCGCCAGCTCGCCTGGCTCGACCGCCAGATTGCCGAGGCCCGGGGACGCAGGCTCGGCTGGTTCCTGCATCGCCCGCTCTTCGTAGCAGCGCCGGATGAGGGCGACCGGGGCTATTGGAGCGTGCCGCCGCAGCCGCGCGCGCATCTGCTCGATCTCGTTCGTCGCCATGACGTCGCCTTCGTCGCCAGCGGCCATCTGCACCGCGCCCATGATTTCACGGTCGAAGGCACGCGTTACATCTGGGGACCTTCCTCCGGCTTCGTCGTCGGCCCGGAGCTGCAGCCCGGCATGGCCGGAACGACCACCCTCGGCGCAGTCTCCTATGATTTCGACGGCCGGGATTTCTCCGCCGAGATTCACGAGATCGCCGCGCTGAAGACGCTCTGGATCGATGATGTGATCCAGGAGGTCTACCCGCCGCGCGCCGCCTGACGCTCCGCCCGGCCGCCTGCAGCGGCCGAGCAAGACACGCCCACCGAAGAGCCCTCAGGGCCCCAAAAGAGGCGAAACGAGATGGCCAAAGTCGCACTGTCCTCCATCGCGAAATCCTTCGGCTCGACGAAGGTTCTCGGCGGCGTCGATCTCGACATCGCCGATGGCGAGTTCCTGACGCTGGTCGGCCCCTCCGGCTGCGGGAAATCGACCCTGATCCGGATCATCGCCGGGCTCGAGCATCAGGACGGCGGCAGCGTCGCCATCGGCGGCAATCGCGTCGATCATCTGCGGCCGCATGAGCGGCGCGTGGCGATGGTGTTCCAGTCCTATGCGCTCTATCCGCATATGAGCGTGCGGGCGAACATCGCGCTGCCGCTGACGATGTCGCGGCTGAAGCTCAGGCAGCGCCTGCCGCTCCTCAAATGGCTGTCGCCGCGGCGGCGCGAGGTCATGCGCGGCATCGAGGCCGATGTCGGGGCGGTCGCGGCGCAGCTCCAGCTCGAGCACCTGCTCGACCGCAAGCCGGCGCAGCTTTCCGGCGGCCAGCGCCAGCGTGTCGCGCTCGGCCGCGCGATGGTGCGCAGCCCCGACGTCTTCCTGATGGACGAGCCGCTTTCCAATCTCGACGCCAAGCTACGCGTCCATATGCGCACCGAGCTGGCCGAGCTGCACAAGCGGCTGGGCGCCACCTTCATCTACGTCACCCACGACCAGGTCGAGGCGATGACGATGTCGGATCGCGTCGCCATGATGGATTCGGGCTCGATCCTGCAGCTCGGCACGCCCTCGCAGCTCTATGAGAAACCGGCCTCGCTGAAGGTCGCGCAATTCATCGGCAGCCCGGCGATCAACCTCCTGCCCGCGACCGTCGGAACCTCCGGGCGCCTCGAGCTCTTCGGCCGGCCGATGTCGCTCGCGGTCACCGAGGCGCACGGTCAGGCGGTCACGCTCGGCATCCGCTCGGAGGCGCTGACGCTCGTCCATGGCGAGCCCGGACCTGGACGCGCGTGGTTCTCGGCGCGGCTACGACGCAAGGAGAATCTTGGCTCCGAATACATCCTGCATTTCGATCTCGCCGGGCGCGATGCCGAGGGCGTGACCATGCGCACCTCGCCCGCGATCGCAGCCGGCGTGAACGAGGCCAGCGAAGTCACGCTCGGTTTCGACGAGGCCGCGGCCCATATCTTCGGAGCCGATGGCGATCGCATCGAGCCGCGCGGCCAGGGCGTCGCCACCGGCTCCGTCATCCCGCTGAGGGCCTGAGCATGACGCTCGCCCTCGCATCCCCCGCAGACTTTGCCCCGGTCGCCCGCCGCAGGCTTCGTATCGAGCGCTTCACCGGGCTCGGCTTCGCCCTGCCGGCCTTCGTCCTGCTTTTGCTGACCATCCTGATCCCGCTCGCGGTCCTGCTGCTGCTCAGCCTCACGAACTACGAATTCGGCGGCGTCGACATGGATTGGGTCGGCCTCGCCAACTTCCAGAAGGCGCTGGCCGATCCGATCATCCGGCGCTCGCTCGTCAACACGCTGCTCTATGTCGCGATCGTCGTGCCCGGCGGGGTGTTCGGTGCCTTGCTGATCGCGGTGCTCGTGCATCGGCGCCATCGCAGCCGCTCCTTCTACGAGGTGATCTACTTCCTGCCGGTGACCTCGACCCTGATCGCCATGGCGACCGTCTGGCAGTTCCTGCTCCATCCCTCGCTCGGCCCGGTCAACGGCTTGCTGAAATGGCTGGGCTTCAGTCCGGTCGCCTTCCTCAGCGAGCCCTCGACGGCGCTGGCGACGCTCGCCGTGATCGGGATCTGGCAGTTGCTCGGCTTCAACATGATCCTGTTCCTCGCCGGGCTGACCGCGATCCCGCGCGATCTCTACGAAGCCGCCGATATCGACGGCTGCTCCAGCGGCATCGACCGCTTCCTGACCATCACCTGGCCGCTGCTCGGCCCGACGACGATGTTCGTGCTGGTCACCACGATGATCACGGCGTTCAAGATCTTCGACACGGTGGCGGTGATGACGCGCGGCGGTCCGGTCGGCTCGACCGAGGTGCTGCTCTACAACATCTATCTCGAAGGCTTTCAGTACTTCCACACCGGCTACGCCGCAGCGCTGACCTTCATCTTCCTCGCCTTCATCCTCGTCTTCTCGGCCGCGCAGACCTTCGCCCTCGACAAGAAGGTGCATTACTGATGGCCGATCTCACGCTCGCTGCCGCCGCCCCGGTCACGCCCGCCCATTCGGTGCTGCGTCGCTTCCTCTCGCTCGTGCTGATCCATGGCGTCCTGATCGCCGGGGCGATCTTCATGCTGGCGCCCTTCATCTGGATGCTGGTGACCTCGATCAAGCCGCCGGCCGAGATCTTCAACGCCGAGATCTCGCTCTGGCCGAAGCAGTTCTACGGCATCCAGAATTACGGCTTCGCCCTGGAGAAAGCGCCGCTGCTGCGCTTCGCGCTGAACGGCGTCATCCTCTGCGGCGGCATCCTGATCGTGCAGCTCCTGGTCGCCATCCCCTGCGCCTACGCGCTGGCGAAGCTGAACTTCCCCGGCCGCAACGCGCTGTTCGTGCTGGTGCTGCTCGGGCTCTGCATCCCCGTGCAGGTGCCGGCGATGCCGCTCTATATCGCGCTCGCCCAGCTCGGCCTGCTCAACACCTATTTCTCGATGATGGTGCCGTTCTTCCTCTCGGTCTTCGCCATCTTCCTGTTCCGCCAGTTCTTTCGCAGCTTCCCCGACGATATCATCAACGCCGCCCGGCTCGACGGCATGAGCGAGTTCGAGATCGTCTGGCGCATCGTGACGCCGAGCGCTTGGCCCGCCATCGCCGCCTTCTCGGTATTCTCGGCGGTGGCGCACTGGAACGACCTCTACTGGCCGCTGATCGTCATCTCCGACACCAGGCTCGCGCCGCCGCCGCTCGGCATGATGTTCTTCGCCGATGCCGAGACCGGATCGAACTACGGCGCGCTCACGGCGGCGGCGACGATCCTCACCGCCCCGCTCGTCATCGCCTTCCTCGTCGCCAGGCGCCGGTTCATCGACGGCATCACCATGACCGGGGTGAAGTAGCCGGCGCCGCATGACCCGGCCGCGCCCCCCCGCAAGACGTTCAGGCCTGAAGCATCGTCCAACCCCGACAGCACCGCTGTCATGCCAAGGAGATCACGCATGAAACCTCTCGGCAAAGCATTTGCCGCGGCAGCACTCGCCCTCCTCGCCTCGACGGCGGCCAGGGCCGAGCAAGTCACGCTCGACGTGCTCTACGCCTTCCCGGCCTTCGCCAAGTTCCACGAGCCGATCGCCGCGGAATTCATGAAGAAGAACCCGGACATCAAGATCAATTTCCGGGCGCCTGCGGCGAGCTATGACGAGGGGCATCAGGCGATGCTGCGTCAGTCCGTCACCAACCAATTGCCGGACGTCTATTATTCAGGCTTCCACCTGCTGACCGAGCTGGTCGAATCCCTCGACAAGCGCAAACAGATCGTCGATCTCGGCCCCCTGCTCAAGGCCGAGCCGGAAGCCTGGCGCAAGGCCAACTACTCCGACGCGCTGCTCTCGCTCGGCCAGGTCGCCGGCAAGCAGGCCGGCCTCGCCTTCAATGCCTCGACGCCGCTGATGTATTTCAACGCCGAGCTGGTGAAGAAGGCCGGCGGCGATCCCGAGAAGATGCCGGACAACTGGGCCGATCTCGTCGCGCTCGCCAAGAAGATCCGCAGCGGCGACACCGCCGGCCTCGCCTACAACATCCATGACTGGCCGGATGACTGGCTCTGGCGCGGCATCATCCTGCAGGGCGGGCATTCCATGCTGTCGGCCGACGGCAAGAAGGTCGCCTTCGGCGGCGATGTCGGCGAGAAGACGCTGGCGACGCTGCGCAGCTTCGTCACGGAAGGCGGCATGCCGCTGATCGACTGGGACCAGTCGCGCCAGCAGTTCATCGCCGGCAAGATCGGCATCTTCTTCGACACCCCCGCCCGCCTGCGCCAGGTCACCGACCTGATCGGCGACCGCTTCACGCTGAAGACCGCGCTCTTCCCGGTCGACGACAAGGCCAAGGGCAAGCTGCCGACGGGCGGCAACGCCGCGCTGATCACCGCCAAGGACGCTGCCAAGCAGAAGGCGGCCTGGGAGTTCATCAAGTTCGTGACCGGGCCGGAAGCCCAGAAGATCGTGGTCGAGACCGCCGGCTACATGCCGACCAATCTGCGCGCCGGCGAGGATGCGTTCCTCGGCCCGTTCTACAAGGAGAACGCCAATTTCCGCACGATCAACGGCCAGGTCTCCCGCGCTGCGCCGTGGGAAGGCTATCCGGGCGGCAATTCGGTGCGCATCTGGCGCCAGCAGCGCGAGGTCGTCGCCGGCGTGATGCGTGGCGAGATCCAGCCCAAGGCCGGCATCGAGCGCATCGTCTCCGAGACCGAAGCCCTGATGAAGTGAACCGCGATTTCGGCTGATGATACGACCGCTCGGCTTCGGGCCGGGCGGTCACGCTCTCTTCCATATGCGGGACGCCTTCCGATGATCATCGCCCAGCTCAGCGACTTCCATGCCCGGCCGCATGGCCGACCTGCCTATGGCATCGTCGATACCAATGCAGCGATCCGGGAGGCCATCGACGCCGTGCTGGCGATGGAACCCCGGCCGGATTGCGTGCTGGTGACGGGCGACCTGTCGGATTGCGGCCTGGCGGAGGAATACGGCATCGTTCGCGAGCARCTCGCCCGGTTGCCGATGCCGGTCTATGTCGTGCCCGGCAATCACGACCGGCGGGAAAGCTTCGCCGCGGAACTCGGGCAGGACCATCCCTATCTGCCGAAGAGCGGCTTCCTGCACTACACGGTCGAGGACTTCCCGGTCCGGCTGATCGGGCTCGACACCGTGATCGCCGGTGAGGATGGCGGCGAGATCTGCGCCGAGCGCGAAGCCTGGCTGGCCGAGCGCCTCGCCGAGGGCCAGGGGCGCCCGACCCTGATCTTCATGCACCATCCGCCCTTCGCCGTCGGCGTCGACGGCATGGACACCATGCCCTGCCGGGTCTCGCCCGGCTTCGTCGACTTGATCGCCCGCCACCCGGAGATCGAGCGCGTGCTCTGCGGGCATTATCACCGGCCGATCCAGCTGCGCTTCGCCGGCACGATCGGCTATGTCGTGCCGGGAACGGCCCATCAGGTTGCGCTGGACCTGCGCGCCGGCACCGAGAACATGTTCGTCATGGAGCCGCCCGCCATCGCTATCCATGTCTGGAAGCCCGGGACGGGCGTCGTCAGCCATCTCCAGCCGATCGGGGATTACGGCCCGCGCCGGCCCTTCCTGCTCGACCCCGCCTATCCCGGCAAGCAGCAGGCGGCTCCGGCAGATGCCTGATACCCGCCTTATCTCATTGCTTGACGAAGCCGACGCCCTCGCGCGGCAGGCGGCCGAGCTGCTCGTCCGGATGCAAGGCGAACAGCTCGTCATCAGCCGCAAGGAATTCCGGGATGTCGTCACCGCCGCGGACCTCGCCGCCGAACGACTCGTCATCGACGGCCTGACGCGATTGACGCCGGAGGCCGCGATCCTGTCGGAGGAAGCCGGCTTCTCCGGTGCACACGACGCGCCACGCTGGATCGTCGACCCGCTCGACGGCACGGTGAATTACGCCAGCGGCCTGCCCTGGTTTTCCGTGACCATGGCCTATCAGGAACAGGGGCGCACCCTGCTCGGCCTGACGCATGCGCCGCTCGCCGGCCTCGTCGCGCGCTATGTCGAGGGCGGCCCGGCAACCGTCAACGAGCGCCCGGTCGCGGTCTCCGGAACGACGAGCCTCGCCGACGGCGTCATCTCGATCTGCCTGACCTCGCATTATTCGCCCGAGGATTCGGAACGGACCTGCGCCGTGATCCGGCGGCTGGCAGGGCTGTGCCGCGGCGTGCGGGTGATCGTCTCCGGGGGCTTGGAAATGTCGCTGGTGGCGGCAGGCCAGCTCGATGCCTTCATCGGGCTCAAGGCCGACATCGTCTCGCACGCCGCCGCCATGCCGCTGGTTCGCGCAGCGGGCGGCAGGGTGACGACGGTTGCGGGCATCGATTCACGCGACGAGGACCTGGAGAAGATCGTCTCGAACGGCTTGATCCATGATGAGCTTCTGGAGGCGATCCGAAGCGCCTGAACGAAAGCCTCGGCCCACGGTCTGGCCGGGTCGCGCGCGAACCCTGCAGCTTCAGCCCCGATGCAGCGCCAGCGCTGCCGCTGCGGCGTCTTCATCCGTGACCAGGACCGATGCCAGTCTGGCGCGCAGCGCCGCCGCGATCACCGCGGCCTTGTTCTTGCCGCCGGAGGCCAGGATCACGGTGGGAATGCGGCGCAGCCCCTCGAGCGGCAGTGCGATGGCCCGGCGGTTGATCGAATGGTCGATCGGATCGCCGCGGCTGTCGATGAATTGCCCGAGCATGTCCCCGACGGCGCCATGCGCCGCCAAGTCCGCCGGGCTGATGTCGCGCGGAAGCCCGTAGCGCACGAGAAAGGAACGCTCGCTCAGGTCGCCGGCGCTGAGGATGGCGACGTCGGTGGCCCGGATGCGCGCGAAAGCGGCTTCGAACACGTCCTGCGCCAGGATGGTGTCGCGCGATTGTGGCGTGCCCGCATAGATCGGTGCCGCGAGGTAGTGGCATTCCGCCTGCCAGAGCTGGGCGAAGCGGCCGGCGATCTCGAAGGTGTTGAGTTCGATGCCGTAGGTCAGCCCGCCCATCATCGAGCTGACCGTGAGGTCGCGGTACTGTCCGGCCCTGACATGCCGGGTGGTCTCGCGCAGGGTCCCGCCCCAGCCGACGCCGACGATGCCGGAAGGCTTCTCCTCGACAATACGCGAAAGGAGCTCGCCCGCAGCCTTGCCGATCTGCGCCGCGACTTGCTCGACATCATCGGGAGCGGGCAAGACGATCGCCTCCTTGAGACCGAAGGTCTCGACCAAGGCGTGCTCCAGCCGCACGCAGCTTTCCAGCCGCGAATTGATCGTGATGTTGACGAGGCCGCTGCTGCGCGCCTCGACCAGCAGGCGGTTGACCCTGAGCCGCGTCATCTTCAGGCGAGCGGCGATCTCCGCCTGGGTCAGGCCCTCCCTGTAATAGAGCCAGGCTGCTCTGACCTGGGTCTGCGAATCCTCCGGCATCACGGCATCCTGTCGGCTGTCCGCGGCATGCGAACACAACCAATGTAACTATGATTGATACATCTGTCGCAACGTCGCGGCACCCGGACTTGCCATTCACAGCGCATGCCCGATCTGCCTTCCCGCTCCACGGGCGCCAGAAAGCATAACACCGGCTTATAGCTGCTCCCAAACAAAGCATATGAAGAATGGAAGGCGACGCTTTAAGGCTGGGCATGGTCCAACAATCAAGGGGGCCGCCTTGGCAAAAGCCACGCTCGAATGCGACGCATCGGCCTTCGCGGGCCTGGCTTGAGACCGATCGGGCGATCCGCAACCATCATCTGATCGGGGAACGCCTCGTGCCACGTCTCGTCACCGTCGCTGCCGCTCAACTGGGTCCGATTCAACGGGCCGAAAGCCGCCGGCAAGTCGTCGACCGGATGGTCGCGCTGATGGAAGCGGCCAAGGCGCAGGGCGCGACCTTCATCGTCTATCCCGAGCTGGCGCTGACGACCTTCTTCCCCCGCTGGTACAGCGAGGATCGCGCCGAGGCCGATCACTGGTTCGAGCGTGCGATGCCGGGCGCGGAGACGCAGCCGCTCTTCGACAAGGCGAAGCAGCTGGGGCTGGCCATGAGCTTCGGTTATGCCGAGCTCACCCCGGAGGGGCGCCACTTCAACAGCTCGATCCTGGTCGATCGGACGGGGCGCATCGTCGGCAAATATCGGAAAATCCATCTGCCGGGCCATGTCGAATTCGATCCGGAGCGGGCGCATCAGCATCTCGAGAAGCGCTATTTCGAGCCTGGCGATCTCGGCTTCCCCGTCTGGGAGTTCGAGGGCGGTCTGTTCGGCATGGCGATCTGCAACGACCGGCGCTGGCCGGAGACCTACCGGGTCATGGGGTTGCAGGGCGTCGAGATGGTCGTGCTCGGCTACAACACCCCGTCAGTCAACTCGCAATCCCCGAACGAGACGGCGGCCGATCGCCTCTTCCACCACCGCCTGTCGGTGCAGGCCGGCGCCTATCAGAACTCGACCTGGGTCGTGGCCGTCGCCAAGGCCGGTAGCGAGGATGGTCACCATCTCTTCGGCGGCACGCTGATCGCGGCGCCCGACGGCAAGATCGTCGGCGAGCTCACTCATGAGGAGGACGGCGTGCTCGTCCATGCCTGCGACCTCGACGACACCCGTTTCGGCAAGGCGACGATCTTCGATTTCGCCCGCCATCGCCGCGTCGAGCACTATGGCCTGCTCACCGAGCGCACCGGCGTCGGCGCCCCGCTCGGAAAGCCGGAGGGCGCCTGAGCGCCCTCCTTGGCCGCGTTAGCGGAACGGGTCGAACGGCGTCGGAAACCGCCCCGTCGGCACGATCTCGGCATAGGGGCCGCGCGCCAGCAATTGCCCTTGCCCCGGCTGCGCCAGCACGCGCTTGCCGTCGAAGACGAGGCGGCCACGCTGGTAGGTGGCGGCCGGATAGCCCTGCAGCTCCATGCCTTCATAGGGCGTGTAATCGCTGCCGTGATGCTGCATGTCGTTGGTGAGCGTGACGCGGCGGTTCGGATCGAACAGCACGATATCGGCGTCCGCCCCGACGGCGATGGCGCCCTTGCGCGGCGCCAGCCCGAAACGCCGGGCCGGATTGGTCGCGACGAGGTCGACGAAGCGGCGCAGGTCGATGCGGCCCTTTGCAACGCCCTCCGAATAGAGAATGGGCAACCGGGCCGCGAGACCGGGCACACCGTTCGGGATCTTGTTGAAGGGCGCGTTCTCGCCGTGCTGCTTCTTGCCGCGCGGATCGTCGTAGCGCAGCGGCGAATGGTCGGACGAGACGATGTCGATGACGCCGTCGCGCAGGAACTGCCAGAGCGCCTCGCGATCGGCGCCCGAGCGCAGCGCCGGCGAGATCATGAATTTCGCGCCCTCGAAGCCCGGCCTGTCCATGTCGGCCTCGTCCAGTACTAGATACTGCGTGCAGGTCTCGGCCCAGGCCTTCTGCCCGCGCATTTGGGCCCGCTTGACCTCCTCGCCCGATTGCGCGCCCGAAACATGGAAGATCTGGATCGGCGTATCCAGCGCCTCGGCCAGTGCCAGGATGCGATGCGTCGCCTCGCGCTCGACCACCATGGGCTTCGCCCAGGCGAGATGGCGTGGCGCCGTCAGGCCGGCGGCCAGCAGCGCCTGCGTCAGCCAGCCGATCAGTTCGTGATGCTCGGCATGCACGCAGACGAGCGCACCGGCACGGCGCGCGGCGGCGAGCGTCTGCAGGATCTGCGCATCGCCGAGGCGGTTGCTGTCATAGGTCATGAAGATCTTGACCGAGCGGTGCCCCGCCTCGACCAGCGCCGGCAGCTCGCGCTCCAGCACCTCCGGCGTCGGGTCGTTGACCAGCAGATGAAAGGCATGGTCGATCCGCGCCTGCTTCGCCTTCTCGGCATAGGCGACGACCGCACCGGCCAGCGAGCCGCCGCGGATTTGCGGCGCATGGCAGACGACCGTGGTCGTCCCGCCCGCTGCGGCCGAGGCCGTGCCGCTGTCGAAACCATCGGCGATCTCCGCCCCCGACGAGAACGGCTGGTCGAGATGGACGTGGGCATCGACGCCGCCAGGCAGGACGAGCAGATCCCGCGCGTCCACCTCGTCCCGGCCGCGCGGCAACCCCGCGCCGATCGCGGCGATGACGCCATCGGCAATGCCGATATCGAACGGCCCGATATAGGAAGCGGTCACCGCGGTTCCACCGCGGATGACGAGATCGAAATCGCTCATGGTCTTACTCCCGGGGCGGCCGGGCCATCGAGGCGATGGCAGCTCACAGCACGCGAAACGGCGACGAGGTCAGGATGAAAACGGAATTGCGCGTTGCGCTCGGCGACAGACTGTTCGGCATCGAGCGACCCTGGGGCGCCCTGCCCTCGACGCCGGGCCGGATCACCGATCTCGCAATCGACGAGGCCGGCTTCGTGCATGTCCTGCTGCGCCGCGACAGCGCCGTCGATCCGGAGGGGCCTTGCGTCGTCACGCTCGCGGCCGATGGCAGCTTTCGCCGGAGCTGGGGCGAGGCACTCTGCCTCGATGCCCACAAGATCGCGGCGATACCCGGCGGCGGCCTCGCCATCGTCGATCGCGATGCGCATCGCATCCTGTTCTGCGATGTCGAAGGCCAGGTGCGGCGACAGATCGGCGAGAGCCGCCGTCCTGGCCAGCCCTTCAACCATCCCAGCGACATCGCCTTCGCGCCCGATGGGGGCTTCTACGTCGCGGACGGCTATGGCAATGGCCGCATCCATCGCTTCGACGCCGATGGCGCCCCGATCACGAGCTGGGGCTCGGTCGGCACGGCGCCGGGCGCCTTCCTGACGCCGCACGGCATCTGCGTGCTCAGCGACGGGCGCGTCATCGTCGCCGATCGCGAGAACAGCCGCGTACAGAGCTTCACGGCGGACGGTGAATTGCTGGCGGTATGGGACGCCTTCCTGCGTCCCCAGGATGTCGTCGCCGATGCGGAAGACCGGATTCATGTCTGCGATTCGATCCCGACGCTGAGCCTGCTCTCGGCGGATGGCACCCTGCTCGGCCGCTGCCGCCCGGTCCTCAACGGCGCCCATGGCCTCTGGCTCGGGCCGTCCGGCGACATCTTCCTCGCCGAGACCAACCCGAACCGCATCACGCGCCTCTTCCCCGTCGCGCCCTGACGCTTGCTGCGTTCTAAGAGAAGCGCCCGTCATCCCGGACGGAGCGAAGCGGCGAGCCGGGATCCATGCCTGAACCTTTATCGAGAGCGTTCTGGCATGGATCCCGGGTCAAGCCCGGGATGACCGCGTGGTTCCGTACAAAGCAGCAAGCTCGGCCAGGGTCGGTTTCACCTCACGCAGCCGACATGGCCGTGCGGTTCTGCAGGCGCGAGACCAGCCGCACGAAGGGCCAGAACATCAGGAAGTAGACGATCGCCACCGCGATCAGTGGCGTCGGATTGTAGAGCAGGCCCTGGGCGAGCTGGGCCGAGCGTAGCAGTTCCTGCAGGGCGACGGCCGAGGCGATCGAGGTCTGCTTCACCAGCTCGACCGTGTTGCTGATCAGGTCCGGCAGCACGTTGCGCGTGCCCTGCGGCACCACGACATGGACCATGCTCTGGTACCAGCTCAGCCCGGTCGAGCGCGCCGCCTCGCGCTGGCCCTTCGGCACGGATTCGATGCCGGCGCGGAAGATCTCGGCGAAGTAGCTGGAGCCGTTCAGCGTCAGCGCCAGCACGGCCGCCGTGAATTCGTTGAGCTTCAGGCCGAGGAAAGGCAGGCCGAAGAAGATGAAGATCAGCAGCACCAGCGGCGGGATGGCGCGCATCACATCGACATAGGCGATCAGCAGGAAGCGCAGCAGCTTGCTCGGCACGTCCTGCGCCATGGCGATGGCGATGCCTGAGAGTACCGAGAGCGGCACGGCGACCACGGCCAGTGCCAGCGTCATCCAGAAGCCCTGCAGCAGCAGGGGCCAGACTTGGCGGAGGACGTCGAAGTTGAAGAAGGTCGTGACGAGCTCGTCCATCATGACCTCGGATGCGCGTAGACATGTTCCAGCCAGCGCGTGAAGCGCACGAAGGGCAGGAACAGCAGCAGGAAGAGCAGCGCGCCAACGGTCAGCGCGGTCGGATTGGCGACGTTGGACTGGATGCTCGAGGTCACGTTGAGCAGTTCGGGCACGGCCACGACCGAGCCCAGCGTGGTGCCCTTGCTGATGCCGATGGCGCGGTTGGTCAGCGGCGGGATCGACATCCGCACCACCTGCGGCAGGATGATGTAGGCGAGCGTCTGGGTGAAGCCGAGGCCCGTCGAGCGCCCCGCTTCCCACTGCCCCTTCGAGACCGCGTTGATGCCGGCCCAGAAGATCTCCTCGGCAAAGGCCGAGAGCACGATCGCGAGCGCCAGCACCGTCGCCGTGAAGGGCTCCAGCACCAGCCCGAAATAGGGCAGCGCGAAATAGGCCAGCACGATCAGCACGAGCTGCGGGATCGAGCGGAAGAAATCGATATAGAAGATGATCAGCCAGTTCAGCGGCCGGATGCCGTAAAGCCGCAGCACCGCCAGCGCGAGACCGAGCGGGATGCCGATCAGCACCGTCAGGATCGACATTTCGACGGTGATGAGGAAGCCGCGCAGGATGTCGGGCCAATAGGCCGACAACAGCCCGAAATCGAAGAAGTAGCGGACGATCTGGTCCATGGGTGCCCGTCAGCCGTGCGAGCGCATCACGAAATCGCGGATGCGCTGGTGCTGCGGGTTGATCAGGATGTCCTGGGGCGTGCCCTCGGCCAGGATCGCGCCATGGTCCATGAAGACGACGCGGTCGGCGACATCGCGCGCGAACTTCATCTCATGCGTCACCACGATCATGGTCATGCCCATCTCCTTGGTGCGGACCATGACGTTGAGCACTTCGCCCACGAGCTCGGGATCGAGCGCCGAGGTCGGTTCGTCGAAGAGCATGACCTGCGGCTCCAGCGCCATGGCGCGGGCGATGCCGACGCGCTGCTGCTGGCCGCCGGACAGCTCGGCCGGATAGGCATCGGCCTTGTGGGCGAGGCCGACGACCTCGAGATGGTGCCGTGCCTTGCGCTCCGCCTCCTCCTTGCTCAAGCCCACGACCTTGCGCAGCGCCAGCATCACGTTCCCCAGCGCCGTCTTGTGCGGATAGAGGTGGATGCCCTGGAAGACCATGCCGATCCGGCGGCGCAGGAGGTTGAGGTCCACCTTCGGACCGGTGATCTCCTGCCCGCCGACACGGATCGCGCCCGCCGTCGGTTCCTCCAGCCGGTTGATGCAGCGCAGGCAGGTGCTCTTGCCCGAACCGGAGGAGCCGACGATCACGACGGCCTCGCCCTTGCCGACCTTGAGATCGACACCGCACAAGACCTCGACATTGCCGAAGCTCTTGCGCAGCCCCTCGATCGAAACGATCGTCTCGGGCGGCGCGGCCGTCATGGCGGGCTGCGAGGTCACTTGCAGGCGGCCTTGTGCTCGGTCGTGTCGTAGCCTTCGAAGCCCGGCGCACCCGTGCCCGGATAGACCGTCGCGGTCGACGAGGCCGTCTCCGGCTTCACGCCGAACCATTTCTCATGGATCTTGGCCAGCGTCCCGTCGGTCTTGATGCATTCCAGCGCGACCTCGACCTGGGCGCGGAAAGCGGCATCCTCCTTGCGGAAGGCGATGCCGAAATTGCGGCCGCCGTCGAGCACGAAGGGCACTTCCGCCATCGGCGTCTGCGTCGCGACATAGCGTGAGACCGGCGCATCGGCGACATTGGCGAAGGCACGGCCGATCATGACCGCCTGCACGGCGTCTGCGTTCTTGTTGTAGCGCTGGATCGTGTAGCCGTACTTCGCCTCGTTGTCGGTCAGCCACTTGTCCGAGATCGAGCCGTTGTTGACGGACAGGGCCTTGCCCTTCAGGTCGTCGAGATTGGCGATCTTGCCGCCCTTCTTGACGAGGAAGCCGAGGCCCGTCGGCATATAGGGCTCGCTGAACAGCATCTGCGCGGCGCGCTCGGGCGTGATGTTGGTCGGCGCCGGGATCATCTCGTAGCGCTTGGAGAACAGCCCGGCGAAGATCGCCGAGAAGTTCGAATCCGTCACCTCGACGCCCGGGCGGCCGAGCTTCTCGGCCAGCGCCACCGACATGTCGTAGGTGAAGCCGGTGGTCTCGCCCGTCGGCGTCTTGAAGCAGAACGGCGCGAAGCCGAGATCGCAGGCCACCTTCAGCTTCTCGTTCTGCGGATGGTCGGCATCGTCAGCCATGGCCGGCATGGCGATGAGCGCGGCCAGCGCCACGCCCCTGATGGCGGCGCGCGCCATCCTGATCGAATTCAGCTTCATGCTTCCCGCTCCCGTTGTGCGACGGCCATGCCGCGATCGTTGCGCCCCTGTTCTTGCAACAATCCGGCCACGTCTGGAGCGAAGCTAACAGGGCGAAATCATGCCCTGCCAATCATTTGTTGTCGGGTTTCCATAACATGATGTTAAGCGCTTTCGATCGTGTCCGCCTCCTTGTCCTTCGGCGGGGGCGGCACCAATCCGCGCAGGATATCGACGAAAGCGTTCGCCGTCCGCGAGAGCGGCTCGAAGCGCGGTGTCAGCAGATGCGCGCGCACCCGCGTCTTGGGCGCGAGCGGGCGTGAGACCAGCTCCGGCCAGGTGCGCCCGCGCAGCACGAACTCGTCGACGACCGCGATGCCGGCCCCGGCCCGCACCATCGCGCAGGCGACCGGCGTGAAGCGCACGACGGTGCTGATCCTGAGCGGCGCCGATTTCAGCGCGAGTGCGCGCCCGACGACATCGCCATAGGGCGTCTGCGGCCCGAAGCCGATCAGCGGATAGGGCGCGAGATCGGCCGGCCGGATGACGCGCAGCCGCGCGAGGACATGGTCGCGCGGCATGATGACCATCAGGCGCCCTTCGGTCAGGATTTCCATGTCGAGCGTGGGCTCGTCGATCGGCAGGATGGAGACGCCGAGATCGGCCCGGCCGCTGACGATCTTGGCGACGATCTCGAGCAGCGTCAGCACCTCGAACTCGACGCGCAGATCCGGGAAGCGTTCGCGCAGCCGGGCGATGGCGTCGGGCACCAATGCCTGCCCGACGCTCGGGCTCGCGACGATCCGCACCGAGCCCGTGCCGCGCTCGCGAAGTTCCTCGGCCAGTTCGTTGACCCGGACCACGCCCTGGTGGACCTGGTCGACTTCCTGGAACAGTCGGCGGGCCTCCGGGGTCGGCTGCACCCGGCCGCGCACGCGCTCGAACAGGCGCAGCGCCAGCCTGTCCTCGGTATAGGCCAGCAGGCGGCTGATCGCCGGTTGCGAGACCGCAAGCAGCCGGGCCGCGCCACTGATCGAGCCGGTGATCATGATGGCCCGGAAGACTTCGATCTGCCTGAGGTTGAGGCGCATGGCGATAACATCCGATTATGGTCTGCCGCATAATAAGCATGATTCATTTCGCGCAATAGCGCTCTAAGCTCGGCCCGCGCCGGCAACGACCGGCAATGTCACGGGACGAGGCCGGCCGATGAGACGCTTTCTGACGACGAGGGATGTCGAGGCCGCCGTGGCCGGCGGTTCGGTCTTCGCGGCGGGTGGTGGCGGCTGGGCCGATCACGGCCGCATGCTCGGCACCGCAGCCGTCAACACCGGCAAGCCCGAGCTCGTCACCATGGACGAAATCCCCGACGACGCGATCATCGCGACGGCCGCCGCCATCGGCGCTCCCGCCGGCACGACCGAATGGGAGATGTGGGGCATCGACTACGTCAAGGCCGTCCAGCTGCTGCAGGAGGCGCTGGGCAAGCCGATCTACGGCCTGATCATCGGCCAGAACGGCATGTCGAGCACGCTGAACGCCTGGCTGGCCAGCGCCATCCTCGGCGTCAAGGTGGTCGACGCGGTCGGCGACATCCGCGCCCATCCCACCGGCGACATGGGGTCGATCGGCCTCGCCAACAGCCCGGAAGCGACGATCCAGGTCGCCGTCGGCGGCAATCGCGCCAAGAACCAGTATATCGAGCTGGTGACGCGCGGCGCCACGGCCAAGGTTTCGCCGATCCTGCGGACGGCCTCGGACATGTCGGGCGGCTTCATCGCCTCCTGCCGCAACCCGGTCTCGGCCGCCTATGTCCGCAAGAACGCGGCGCTCGGCGGCATCTCGATGGCGCTGGCACTGGGCGAGCGCATCCTCGACGCCAAGCCGAAGGGCGGCACGGCCGTGATCGACGCGATCTGCGACCAGACCGGCGGCTCGATCATCGCGCGCGGCACAGTCGCCAAGAAGGATGTCCGCTACACCAACGAGGCCTTCGATATCGGCACGATCCAGGTCGGGACCGGCAAGGCCGCGCGCGTCATCCACGTCATGAACGAGTACATGGCCGTCACCGATCTCGACGGCGCCCGCCACGCCTGTTTCCCGGATGTGATCACCACTTTCGACACCGACGGCCAGCCGGTCAGCGCCGGCCATGTCCGCGAAGGCATGGAGCTTTCGGTGCTGCGCGTGCCCAAGAGCAAGATCCCGCTGAGCTCCAGCGTGACCGATCCGAGCGTCTATCCGATCGTCGAGAAGGCGCTCGGCATGAACTTCACCGAATACGCGCTCGGCCGCGAAGACTAGTCCGCGCCCGCCCTAACGCCCCCGCAGGATCAACCGGATACCCCCCGACCATGAGCGATTTCGATCTCGTCCTCCGCGGCAACATCGTGTTGTCCGACCGGATCATCGAGGATGGCTATGTCGCCGTCACCGGCGGCAAGGTCGGCAAGGTCGGGTCCGGCACGCCACCCTCGGCCCGCGAGACCCAGGATTTCCGTGGCCAATGGATCATGCCGGGCGTCATCGACGGGCAGGTCCATTCCGGCAGCCAGGCCAATCACGAGGGCATCGGCATGTGCTCGCGCGCCGCGGCGGCCGGTGGCGTCACCGTCATGGTCGACATGCCCTATGACGAGCCGGAGCCCGTCACCAGCGCCGAGCTCTTCAACGAGAAGGTCGCGGTGGTCGAACGCGACGCCCATGTCGATGTCGCGCTCTATGCCACGATCACGATCGAGAACGGGCTTCATGCGATTCCGGGCCTCGTCGAGGCCGGCGCCTGCGCCTTCAAGTTCTCGACCTTCGAGGCCAATCCGACGCGCTTTCCGCGCATCGGCGACGACACGCTCTACGAAGCCTTCAAGCTGATCGAGCCGACCGGCCTGCTTTGCGGCGTCCATAACCAGGACCAGGAGATGACCCGGCGCAATATCGCCAGGCTGATCGAAGCCGGCGATACCGGCCCGGACGCCTTCCTGCGCGCCCACACCCCGCTGATCGAGAACCTCGCCACCGCCCGCATCTACGAGATCGGCGCAGAGACGGGCGCACGCGCCCACGCCGTCCACGTCTCGACCTCGCGCGGCTTCGAGATCTGCAACATGTACAAGCGCGCCGGCTACAAGGCGACGGTCGAGAGCTGCGTGCAGTACTTCATGCTCAACGCCGAGGAGCATGTGCCGCGCTTCGGCGCGAAGGTGAAGCACTACCCGCCGATCCGCCCGAAGGCCGAGAGCGACCTGCTCTGGAGCCATCTCGCCGCCGGCCATTGCGACTTCATCTCGTCCGATCACGTCTCCTGGGGGTTGGAGAAGAAGGGCGATCCGATGGTCTTCAAGAACACTTCGGGCGGGCCGGGCATCGAGACGCTGCTGCCGGCGCTCTGGACCGGCTGCGAGGAGCACGGACTGTCGCCGACCATCGTGGTGAAGCAGCTCTGCGAGGGGCCGGCCAAGGCCTTCCTGCTCGCCGACAAGGGCCGGCTCGAAGCGGGCGCCGACGCCGACATCACCGTGCTGGAGCCCGGCCGCTTCATCCACGACCCCAGCAAGAGCCTGTCGGCGGTGAAGTGGAGCTCGATGGAAGGCCGCGAATTCCGTGTCCGCGTCGCCGCCACCTACGTCCGCGGCCAGCTCGCCTGGGACGGCACCGAGATCCGCAACAAGGCGGGCGACGGCCGCTTCCTGCGTCCGGCGGCGTAAGCGCATCATGTCGATCGATCAGGACCGGCTCTGGCGCCGCATCGAGGCTCTCTCCGGGATCACAGACCCGGAGCGCCCGTGGACGCGCCGTTCCTTCACGCCGCGCTTCCTCGAAGGCCGCGAATGGCTCGCAGCGGAATTCCGCGATGCCGGGCTGGAAACCGAACTCGACGCGGCCGGCAACCTGATCGGCCGTCTCGCCGGGGCAGATCCCTCGCTGAAGCCGATCCTGATCGGCTCGCATTCCGACACCGTTCCTTCCGGCGGCCGCTATGACGGCATCCTCGGCGTGCTCGCCGCGCTGGAGGTCGCGCAGAGCTTCAGCGAGCGCGGCGACCGTTTGCGCCATACGCTGGAGGTCGTCGACTTCCTCGCCGAAGAGCCGAGCGAGTTCGGTCTCTCCTGCATCGGCAGCCGCGCGCTCGCCGGCGCCCTGGGCGAGCAGCATCTTGCGCTGACCCGCCCTGACGGCATGACGCTGCGCGAAGGCATCGCCTTCGTCGGCGGCCGGCCCGAGGAATTGGCTTCCGTCAAGCGCGCCGCCGGCAGCGTCGCTGCCTATGTCGAGGTCCATATCGAGCAGGGTCGGGTACTGGAGAACGAGCGCATCCCGATCGGCATCGTCACCGACATCGTCGGCATCCGGCGCGAGCGCATCACCGTGACCGGTCGCGCCGACCATGCCGGCGCAACGCCGATGCCGCTGCGGGCCGATGCGCTGGTCGGCGCCGCGAAGCTGGTCGAGGCCGCCTACAAGCGGGCACTCGCGACCGCCCATGACAACCAGCCCCTGGTCGCCACCTTCGGGCGCATCGAGGTCAGTCCCAACGCGGCCAATGCCGTGCCGGGCGAAGCCGTGCTGACGCTTGAGGTTCGCTCCGGTAACGAAGCCGCGGTCAAAGCCTTCGGCGAAGCTCTGGTGCGCGATCTGCGCCCCGCACTCGAAGACCTCAGGCTCTCCATCGCCGTCGAGCCGATCAGCCATGTCGCGCCGACGGCCTGCGCGCCGGAAATCCGGTCGGCCATCGCGAATGCCGCCACCTCGCTCGGTCTCGCCACGCGCGACCTGCCGAGCGGCGCCGGCCATGACGGCGTCTTCGTCGCGCAGACCGGCCCGATCGGCATGATCTTCGTGCCCTGCCTCGACGGGCGCAGCCATGCGCCGGAGGAATCGATCACGCCCGAGCAGGCCGGCGACGGCGCCCGCGTGCTGGCCGAGACGGTGCGCCTGCTCGATGTGAGCCTGGGCTGAGCCGATGGATTGGGCAGCGGGCGACCTTCCGGAACGCGACCTCTACAAGCTCCTCGTCAACACCGTGCTGCCGCGCCCGATCGCGCTCGTCACCACGGTCGACGCGCAAGGGCGCGCCAACGCGGCCCCCTTCAGCTTCTTCAACGTCTTCAGCCACGCGCCGCCGCTGGTCGTGCTCGGCATCGAAGGACGCGACAAGGCGCCTTCGCCGCTGAAGGACACGATGCGCAACATCCGCGAGACCGGCGGCTTCGTCGTCAATCTCGTCGACCGGGCGCTGGTCGAGGCGATGCAGGTCTGCGCGATCGATTTCCCCGGCGACATCGACGAGATCGAGGCGGCCGGACTTGAGACGGCTGCGAGTGTTTCGATCGCGGCGCCGAGGCTCGCCGCTTCCCCCGTCCAGCTCGAATGCCGCGAGACGGTCTCGCTCTCGCTCGGCACCCGGCATCGCAATCTCGTCGTCGGCGAAATCCAGCACATCCATATCCGCGACGGCATCGTCGACGAGCGCCTGCACGTTGATATCGACAAGCTCGATCTCGTCGGCCGCCTGCATGGCGCCGACTGGTACGTCACATTGCGCGACCGCTTCCAGGCGCCGCGCCAGACGCTCGATGGCTGGCGCGAGCGCCAAAAGGCTGCTGCTGCGGCTGAAGGAGAGGCATCGTGAGCGGCACGATCTACGTCATCAATCCCAACTCGACCGAGCGTGTGACCAAGGAGATCGATGTCGCGATCGCGCCGCTGCGCATGGCCGGCGGCCCCGCGATCGAATGCCTGACGCTGGCCGATGGCCCGCCCGGCATCCAGTCGCAACGCGATGTCGACGGGCTGATCCCGGCCCTGCTGAAGCGCGCGGCCGGCCTCGAGAACGAGGCCGCGGCCTTCGTCATCGCCTGCTTCTCGGACCCCGGCATGCACTCCCTGCGCGAGCAGAGCGAGAAGCCCGTGCTCGGCATCGCCGAATCCGGCGTGCTGACGGCGCTGACGCTGGGCCATCGCTTCGGCATCGTCGCCATGCTGCAGAACTCGATCCCGCGCCATCTGCGCTATCTCGGCGCGATGGGGATGATGGACCGCTTCGCCGGCGACCTGCCGGTGAACCTCACCATCGCCGAGATGGCCGACGATGAACTGACACTGGGCCGCATGATCGGCGTCGGCCGCACGCTGCGCGACACGCACCATGCCGATGTGCTGGTCATGGGCTGCGCCGGCATGGCGCGCTTCCGCGAGCCGCTGGAACGGGAACTCGGCATCCCGATCGTGGAACCGACGCAGGCCGCCGTGACGATGGCGATCGGGCGCTTCCGGCTGGGCTGGGGCGGCCGCCCCCTCCGCAAAGGCTGAACCATGGATGATCTGATTGCCGAACTCGCCGGGGCTCTCGGCGGGGCAAATGTCCTCGTCTCCGAGCAGGACCAGGCCCCCTTCCTGACCGACTGGCTCGGCAAATATCGTGGCACCGCGCGAGCCGTCGTCCGGCCGGGCTCCACCGCGGAGGTCGCGGCCGTGATGCGCATCTGCGCGCGTCACAAAATTCCTGTCGTCCCGCAGGGCGGCAACACCAGCATGTCCGGCGGTGCAACACCGGATACGACCGGCGATGCTATCGTCTTGTCGCTTATGAGACTGAATAGCATTCGCAATATCGACACCATCAGCAACACCATCGCCGTGGATGCGGGTGTCGTGCTCGCGAAGGTGCAACAAGCCGCGCAGCAGGCCGGGCGCTTCTTCCCGCTCAGCCTCGGCGCCGAAGGCAGCTGCACCATCGGCGGCAATCTCGCGGCCAATGCCGGCGGCGTCGCGGTGCTTCGCTACGGCACCATGCGTGAACTCGCCCTCGGCCTCGAGGTCGTGCTCGCCGATGGGCGCATCTGGGACGGGCTGACAGCGCTGCGCAAGGACAATACCGGGTACGCCCTGCGCGACCTCTTCATCGGCTCGGAAGGCACGCTCGGCATCATCACCGGCGCAGTGCTCAAGCTCTTCGCCCGGCCCCATGCCCGCGCCACCGCCTTCGTAGCCGTTCAGGATGCGGCGGCCGCGCTCGCCCTGCTCTCGGCGGTCCGTGATCGTTGCGGCGACCGGCTGACCGCCTTCGAGTTCATGACGGGCGAGTGCCTGGCGCTGATCCTGCGCCATATCGGCGACGCCCGCCTGCCGCTTGCCGCGATGCCGCCCGCCGCGGTTCTGATCGAGCTGTCGGACCAGGACGACGAACCCGGACTGCGCGAGCGCCTCGAAGCCGGGCTGATCGATAGCGTCGAAGCCGGCCTCGTGCTCGACGCGGCCGTCGCGCAGGACGGGACCCAGGCCAAGGCCTTCTGGCGCATCCGCGAAGGTGTCTCCGAGGCACTGGTGCGGGAGGGCAAGGCGGCCAAGCACGACGTCTCGATGCCGGTCTCGGCCATGGCCGATTTCGTCACGTCGACTGACGCGGCCGTACGGGCCGCAGCGCCCGGCATCAGGCCGATCGTCTTCGGCCATCTCGGCGACGGCAACCTGCATTACAACCTGCTGCCGGCTGAGGGACAGGCCCCGGCCGATTTCGCGGCGATCGCGCCGGGCCTCACCCGCATCGTCCATGACGAGATCGGCCGCCGGCGCGGCTCGATCAGCGCCGAGCACGGCATCGGCCAGTTGCGCGTCGGCGAGATGCCCCTGCGCAAGGCGCCGCTCGAACTCGAACTGATGCACCAGCTCAAGCACCTGCTCGATCCGGCAGGCCTGCTGAACCCGGGCAAGCTCCTGCCCGCTTCCCCCACCAACTGAGGACGATCATGGCTCTGCTCGATGAAACCGCTGAGGGTGTCTACGTCATCGCGGTGACACCCTTCACCGAGACCGGCGCGCTCGATCTCGAAAGCACCGACCGGATGGTCGATTTCTATCTGGAGAAGGGCGCGACCGGCCTCACCGTGCTCGGCATGATGGGCGAGGCGCCCAAGCTGACGGCGGATGAATCCCGCATCTTCGTACGCCGCGTGCTGGCGCGCGTGCAGGGCCGCGTTCCGGTCGTTGCCGGCGTCTCCGCAGCCGGCTTCGCCGCTATGCGCGAGCTCAGCGAGAGCGTGATGGGCGACGGCGCCGCCGGCGTCATGGTCGCGCCGCCCTCCAACCTGCGCACCGACGACCAGATCACCTCCTACTACGCGATGGTGGCCGAGACGCTGGGCCCGAAGACGCCGTTCGTGCTGCAGGATTTCCCATTGGTCACGCAGGTGCAGATCACCCCGGCCGTGATCCTCAAGATCGTCGCCGCCCATCCGAGCTGCGTCATGCTCAAGCATGAGGACTGGCCGGGACTCGCCAAGATCTCGGCGCTGCGCGCGGCAAGTGACCAGGGCGGCCGCCGCATCTCGATCCTCGTCGGCAATGGCGGCATGTTCCTGCCGGAAGAGCTCTCGCGCGGCGCCGATGGCGCCATGACCGGCTTCGCCTATCCCGAGATGATGGTGGATGTCTGGAAGGCCCATGCGGCCGGCAATGTCGAGCGCGCGCATAACCTGTTCGACGCCTATCTGCCGCTCGCCCGCTACGAGCAGCAGCCCGGCCTCGGCCTCGCCATCCGCAAGCATATCCTGGCGAAGCGCGGCGCCATCGCCTCCGGCGCTTTGCGCAAGCCGGGCGGAGCATTGTCCAAGGCGGATATCGCCGATATCGAACGGCTCATCGCGCGGCAGGAACAGCGCCTGAAGGAGATCGGCTGATGGATCTGGGACTTGTTGGAAAGCGCGCGCTCGTATTGGGCGCGAGCCGCGGGCTCGGCGCGGCGATCGCGCAGGCGCTCGCCACGGAGGGCGCGACCGTCATCGCCGCCGCCCGCAGCACCGATGTCACGGAAAGCTGGATCGCCGCCCTGCCTGCGGAGCAGCGCGCCCGCGTCAGCGCCGCGAAGCTCGACCTTGCCGATCTCGCCTCGGTCGATGCGCTCGCGGAGCGTCTCGTCGCGGAAGGCGGCGTCGACATCCTCATCGGCAACTCCGGCGGCCCGCCGCCCGGCGAGGCCCGCGACGCCAAGCGGGCCGACTGGCTCGTTCATTTCGAGGCCATGGCCGCCAATCTCTTCCATCTGGCGCAGCAGCTCCTGCCCGGCATGACGCAGCGTGGCTTCGGCCGCATCGTTACCATCGCCTCCTCCGGCGTCGAGCAGCCGATTCCGCGCCTCGCCCTCTCCAACGGCATCCGCGCCGCCGTGATCGGCTGGTCGAAGACGCTGGCCTCGGAGGTCGCGGGCAGCGGCGTGACGGTCAATGTCGTCCTGCCCGGCCGCATCCACACCGACCGCGTCGACCAGCTCGACGACGCCGCGGCGGCCCGCAGCGGCGGCACGCGCGACGCGGTGGCGAAAGCCTCGATGGCGGCGATCCCGGCCGGCCGCTACGGCAAGCCGCAGGAATTCGCCGATGTCGTCGCCTTCCTCGCCAGTGAGCGGGCGAGCTATGTGACGGGCGCCAAGATCCGGATCGACGGCGGTCTGATCAGGGGCATCTGAGTGCAAATCCGCCTGCGCCAGCTCCGTCGAGGCTGGCGCAGACATTCTGCCAGCTTGATCGAGACTGGAAGCGGCGAGGAAGTAACGGCGTAAGGCAGCGCCTCCGAGAAGCGCCGATGGCGCCCCTCGCCGCTGCCTGTCACTCTGACTTCCCGGATTGTCCTCGATCGCGTTCTTCGCCGCATCGTCCTGCGCGCTTACGACGAACGCTGCGCGATATAAAGCCGATCAGTGGCGGCGGGGCTGAAGTCGCTGCAGCTCACATCCGTCCCTGGCACCGAGAGAAATGCTTCAAACAGTGAGCTGTGTGAATCGCGCCGGAGAGAACTTGCAACCCGCAGGTAACCACGGGCTTTCTGGCACTTTCAGAAATGGCGGCGAATTATCCGAGCCGAAAAAGCAAAAAGCGCCGGGAAACCCGACGCTTGCATGCTTCTCAAGCCTTGAGATTGTCTGGAGCGGGCGAAGGGATTCGAACCCTCGACCCCAACCTTGGCAAGCGATTTAGCAACTTATCGCAGTAGTTCGTTCGCGTTCCGGAGTGTCGCTCTGGAACGTCGGAGTACGAATTGTACAGTCCGTAAGAGTTTGAGTGCCATGAACCCACGCGACTTCCGTGAACTGCAGTGGAGGGGGGAGACTGTAACCGCGGGGTAACCGCGAGCGTGGTGCATTTGCATTTTCCAGCCCGCGTTTCATACAACGCCACATGCTCACAACTGTGATGTGTCGTCCTGGTTCGCGTCGACAAATTTCTTTGCTTCGCTCACGAACAATAGCCACGTCGGAACATCGCTGCTCGGCAGGCTATCAATGAATGGCCTAGCGCCAGTGACAGCGGGTATCGCCCCGTCGAGCGGGCGGTCGGGATCCAATCGCTTCGCTCGACACATGGCCCGCGCGATCCGAATGATCCGGGCATGCTCATGCGCATCGTCCATAATGATCCTTCCAGATTCGCCAATCCGCGGCGTCGTCCGAGAAGTCAGGACATCAGAGTGCGATGAACTTTCACACGACCTGCGCCTTGACCGCCCACGCTCTCGCCTTCAGATGGATCGAACCGTCCTCCTGGCGGGGTAATGTCTCGGCGAGCTTCTGCCGCAAACGTTCGCGATGGTCGGGCTTCAGACTCATGCAGTAGCCCGGGGCTGGGCCTGCTCCGAGCGTGAACGGCTGCCAGTAGTCGTCGAAGTCCTGGAATATCGTGGGCGCTTCGATCAGCGCATGATCGAGGACATCCAGGCCCGCATCCTTGACCAGCGCTGTCAGCTCATCTGGGGTGCAAAACGGGAAGCGTCGGCTTTCCATCAGATCGAGGACCTTTGAATCGAGTTGGATCGCAGCCCGCCAAAATGCTCGGATGAACTCGATGCCACCGCCGGGATAATCCCAAACATAGAACCCGATCAGCGCACCCGGACGCCCAACGCGCCGCATCTCGCCAAACGCCATTTTACGATCCGGCACAAAATTCAGGACCAGAGCGGAGACAATTACGTCAACGCTTCCGGCCTCAGCCGGAAGGGCCTGGGCATCGCCTAGTCGAAATTGCACGCGCTCATCCGAGAGCGCGCCCTGCGCTGTCTGGAGAAAACCCTCTGAGGGATCGATGGCAAGCACACTTTTTGGCGAACACCGAGCGACAATGGCGGCCGAAAGCGCGCCGGTTCCGGACCCTACATCGAGCCAGTCCACACCGACCGGTGCATCGAGCCAATCAAGAAACTGTGGTGCGATCTGTCGGCTCCACCGGCCCATGTAGCGGTTGTAGCTGTCTCCGGYGCTCCAAGCGTCGTGTCGTGCACTCTCGGTCATGGCCACGCCCCCAAACGGTGAGTCTACACACCGTCCTGTCGAGGCGAAATGGCGGAGATGAGGCTAGGTTGGAGAACGGCCCACCACGATCAGGCGGGATCCCAAGCTACCAGCGGCCCAGGCGATCCCAATCGCCGACGCAGTTGTCGCTCTCCACCGTGCATTTAGGGGTGAGCGGCTTCAATAGCTGCCACGCCCGCCTGAATTGATGCCGAGCGAACGCTAAGCGGTTCCGTCTGACGTGCCGAATCGGAAGAAGCCGCGTTGGGGTCGAAGTATCCCCCTGCTACGTCCCAAATGAACCAGATCACTGACTCTGACGTCGATCACCTGCGCATACCGGTCACGCCGGAAGCGGACATTTTGCGACCAGGAACCATGTCCGCCTTCCTCACAGTAAGCTGCTCCTTCTTTTCCTCCCGCTCGCTCGAAAACTGGATAAGCTGCGTTTCACCAGCCAACTGAGCAGGGATTTACAGCAGACGGGGAGCGACATGAAACATGCAGCCGTAGCAATCGGCCTTCTGATGTCTTTCGCAACATGCACGGCAAACGCCGACACCGTCACAGACTGGAATCAGACAGCGATCGGGGTTCTCAAGGACGCGAACATTGCCGGCAATCCGTGGACCCGCAGCATGGCGATGGTCCATGTTGCGATGTCCGATGCCGTCAACTCGGTGCAGGGTCGATATGGCCGATATGTTGCCACAGGGGATTTGACGCGCGATGCTTCGGCCGAAGCCGCAGCCGCGTCGGCCGCCCGGCAGATCCTGCTCCAACTCCATCCCGCTCAGAAGGTCATAATTGAGGAGGCTTTCACCACCTCAACCAAGGCGATCCCTGATGGTGCAGGGAAGACATCGGGCATAGCGCTCGGCGAAAAGGTGGCTACGCTCGTCCACGCCGATCGCGCGGCGGACGGTACCAGTGCCCCCGACACCTATCGACCCGTTGCCACACCGGGAATTTGGATACCCACGACGCCGCCATTATTGGCACAATATGCCCAAGCAAAACCTTGGGTGCTCAAGAGCGCTGACCAGTTCCGCCCGGGTCCACCGCCGCAATTGGCGAGTGCGATTTATGCCCGCGATTACAACGAGACGAAAAGTTTAGGTGGCATCCGAAACACCACGCGTACAGCAGAGCAATCCGACATCGTGAAGTTCTGGACGCAAGCGAATATCAGCCCCGCCTGGCAGGAAGCGGCACGCCAGATCTCGGCGGCCAAGGGACTGGGACTCGCGGAGAATGCACGGCTCTTCGCATTGCTCAACATGGCCATGGCGAACACCTTCATTAACGACTGGGATGCCAAGTTCACCTATAACTTCTGGCGGCCAGTTACGGCGATACGCAACGGCGATATGGATGGCAACGATGCCACCGAACGCGATGCCGGCTGGACGTCGTCGAATGCAACGCCGATGCACCCGGAATACCCGTCACAGGCGGCGATTGTCGCCGGAGTGTCGGTACGCGTGTTGGAATTGGTTGTTCCGTCCGCGCAAAGCGTACCGGTGACGGCGACAGACTTAATCGATCCGACCAAGACGCTTCAGTTTGCCAGCATTAAACAATTGGCGGACGAGCAGTGTGATGTGCGAGTTTGGGGCGGAATCCATTTTCGCACCTCGCTTGAGGTCGGCGTGGACATGGGCAAACAGATCGCCGAGTACATGGTGGAGCACTCGCTCAAGCCCTTGCAATGATGCCGCAACACCGAAATTGGACGGCGCGGTTTTAGGAGGTTCGGGGCTGGCTTTTTTGGGTATGGAAGTCAGCCCCAAAATCGGAAATTTGAGAAATTCCTGACAAGACGCTCGATTTCAACTGATCCCGCTTGGGCCATGTAACAATTCGGAGCGGGCCCGGACTTGTCGGTCTTTTTCAGCCCTATTGTTCCTACGAGTTCGGCAGTCACGGCACGGCCGGCATTTCGCGGCATGCAAACGCATTTAACATTTCTTAACCATGGGGGCGCCCACTGGCATTCTGTCCAACGGGGCTTGGGGGAGCTCGGAAAGGACCATGACCATGCACGATCGCCAGCCTGCGCAGGCCGTCGTGGATCAGCTTGTCGGCCAGCCCGTTGCMGATGTCGAGAGAGAGCTGATTCTGGCAACCTTGCGGGAAACGGGCGGGAACCGCACCCATGCCGCCAACCTGCTCGGCATTGCTTTACGCACCTTGCGCAACAAGATCGGCTCATACGCCGCCGATGGCTACGATGTGCCCGAGCCGGCGCATCCGGCTCAGTGAGGGCCTGCACATGACCACATCCGATGCGATGGCGGCCAGCACTCTGGTCTCCTCGGCGACGATGGCCGGGTTGCTGCGCTGCCTCGTTCAAAAGGGCGTTCTGCAGGCCGCCGACATCACAGAAATCTATGAGGTCGCCCTCCTGCTTCTGGAACAGCAACAGGCCGCCGCGCCGCATGCGCGGGCCAGCTTCTCTGGCCTGCCCCCTGAAAAGTGGCCCTCCCTGAAGTAGGCGTTTTGAGCCTTTGGAGGATGCCCGCGATGCCGCAGAAGAAGCACAAGCCTGAAGAGATCGTCGCGAAGCTGCGGCAGGTCGACGTGCTGTTGTCCCAGGGGCGCCCGGTCGCGGAGGCGAT
>NZ_JBFUIF010000020.1:0-98745 GCF_056402015.1 Allobosea sp. P4_C6 | reverse complement strand
CGCTTCGAACGTCGAGGTCTACTTCTGCGATCCCAGGTCACCCTGGCAACGTGGCTCGAACGAGAACACCAACCGGCTCCTGCGCCAGTATCTTCCCCACGGAACCGACCTGTCCCTGCAAAGCCAGGCCCAGCTCAGCGCCATCGCCCGTCAGCTCAACGAACGGCCCAGAAAGACCTTGCTCTATCAAACCCCAGCCGAGAGGTTCGCCGAGTGTGTTGCGGCGATCAGTTGAGCCCGCCGCCAGCTCCGGAAGCTCAGGTTCCCAGAAATGAACGTGCTCATCGCTGCTCGCCCGGCCATTGAGAGCGGTAGATTGGTCGTCGCAACTGTCGGAGTTCCGCTCGCGAAGCCGATAGACGGGACGCGGGGAGGGGCGCGGGCACCGGGCAATCAACAATAGTTCGACAGGAGGCCACTCGATTTTCGAACGAGCTTTGCCGAAGTGGCGCCCTTGCAGAGGGCGGACTGGATTGCCAGCTGGCAGGAAAACCGAGCTTCTTGGCCTGTTTGAAAACGAAGTGACGCCCGGCAGGGCCGGGCGTCAAAAATCAGATTGCGGAACTTCTCCTACAATCGCGGCAACACTATGCCTCGTTTTTCAATTGTCAAAAAGGCGAACTGTGGTTCCACTCACACTCGTATCCCCGCACCTCCCACGACTCAAACAGGTGCCAATACGCAGCAGTGCCAATCTTTGTGCGTATCGGTGCCATGTTTACGCTTCGCGGTGCCAATCTTTGTGCGCCTGAGAACCGGGCACCCCGGAATAATCAACTACAGCCTGTCGTGGATCCGCAGGTGTTGCATTTCAGGCAGGTGCCGTTGCGGACCAGGGTGAAGTTGCCGCATTCGCCGCAGCTGTCGCCGACATAGCCCTTCATGATCGCCTCGGCCCGGCGCTCGGACTGCGACGGCTGGGCGGCCGGGGCCGCGAAGCCGAGCTTGGCGATCTCCGCCTCGCCATAGGCTTCCGGTTCTTCCTTCAGCGCGGTAGCGCCGGCTGTGGCGAGCGCCGTCACCGATGAAACCGACCGGGCGACCGCATCGTTGGCGGCGCCGCCGCCCTGGATGGCGAGCAGGTTGATCGGCTTGCCGCGGCGGAACCCGGTGGAGGCCAGCGGGGTCGAGGTGATCGGAGCCGTTGCGTCCGGCGCCTTGTCCTGGCCGACGCCGCCGCCGATCACGTCATGGCCGATCTCGGAGGGATCGACATGGGCGAGGTCGTTGCGGCCGAGATAGGAGATCGCGAGCTCGCGGAAGACGTAGTCGAGGATCGAGGTCGCGTTCTTGATCGACTGGTTGCCGGCGACGAAGCCCGAGGGCTCGAAGCGGGTGAAGGTGAAGGCCTCGACATACTCTTCCAGCGGCACGCCGTATTGCAGGCCGAGCGAAACCGCGATGGCGAAGTTGTTCATCATCGCCCGGAAGGCAGCGCCCTCTTTGTGCATGTCGATGAAGATCTCGCCGAGGCGCCCGTCCGAATATTCGCCGGTATGGACATAGACCTTGTGGCCGCCGACCACCGCCTTCTGGATGTAGCCGGTGCGGCGGTCGGGCAGCTTTTCGCGCTCGCGCTTGCGCTCGATACGCTCGACGATGCGCTCGACGATCTTCTCCGAAATCTGGGTGGCGCGCGCCGCCATCGGCGCCGCGACCAGTGCCTCGATGGCGTCGTCGGCGTCCTCGTCCTCATCCGAGATCAGCGCCGAGTTCAGCGGCTGCGAGAGCTTGGAGCCGTCGCGATAGAGGGCGTTCGCCTTCAGCGCCAGCTTCCACGAGAGCATATAGGCGCTCTTGCAGTCCTCGACCGTGGCTTCGTTGGGCATGTTGATAGTCTTGGAGATCGCGCCCGAGATGAAGGGCTGCGCCGCCGCCATCATGCGGATATGGCTCTCGACCGAGAGATAGCGCTTGCCGATGCGGCCGCAGGGATTGGCGCAGTCGAACACGTTGTAGTGCTCGGTCTTTAGGTGCGGGGCGCCTTCCAGCGTCATCGCGCCGCAGACATGGACGTTCGCCGCCTCGATCTCGGCCTTGGTGAAGCCGAGGAAGGGCAGGAGCTCGAACGACATGTCGTTGAGCTTCTCGGCCGGGACCTTGAGCGTGCCGGTGAGGAAATCCTCGCCCAGCGTCCACTTGTTGAAGACGAACTTGATGTCGAAGGCGCTCTTCAGCCCCTTCTCGATCGCCTCGATCTTCTCGTCGGTGAAGCCCTTGGAGCGCAGCGTCGAGGGATTGACGCCCGGCGCCTGCTTCATCGAGCCGTGGCCGACGGCATAGGCCTCGATCTCGGCGATATCAGCCTCGCGGTAGCCCAGCGCCCTGAGCGCGTCCGGCACGGCGCGGTTGATGATCTTGAAGTAGCCGCCGCCGGCGAGCTTCTTGAACTTCACCAGGGCGAAGTCGGGCTCGATGCCGGTGGTGTCGCAATCCATGACGAGGCCGATCGTGCCGGTCGGCGCGATCACGGTCGATTGGGCGTTGCGGTAGCCGTAGCGCTTGCCCTGCTCGAGCGCCTGGTCCCAGACGGCCCGCGAGCGCTCCGCCATGGTGACGGCCGAGCCGCCGAGGCGGGCGAGGGTCGCATGGTCGAGCGGAACCGGGGTGACGCTCAGGCCCTCATAGCCATCGGCAAGGCCGTGGGCCGCGGTGCGATGGTTGCGGATGACGCGCAGCATGTGGCTGGCGTTCTTCTTGTAGCCGGGGAAGGGGCCGAGTTCGCCCGCCATTTCGGCCGAGGTCGCATAGGCGACGCCGGTCATGATCGCGGTGAGAGCGCCGGCGAGCGCACGGCCTTCGTCGGAGTCGTAGCCGAGACCCATGGTCATCAGCAGGCCGCCGATATTGGCGTAGCCGAGGCCGAGCGTGCGGTACTCGTAGGAGAGCTCGGCGATCTCGCGGGACGGGAACTGCGCCATCGTCACCGAGATCTCGAGCACGACCGTCCAGAGCCGGCAGAGATGCTCATAGGCCGCGACGTCGAAGCTTTTGGTCTCGTTGTCGTAGAACTGCAGCAGGTTGGCCGAGGCCAGGTTGCAGGCCGTGTCGTCGAGGAACATGTACTCGGAGCACGGGTTGGACGCCCGGATCCGGCCCGAGGCCGGGCAGGTGTGCCAGTCGTTCATCGTCGAGTTGAAGTGCAGGCCCGGATCGGCCGAGGCCCAGGCGGCGTAGCCGATCTTCTCCCAGAGGTCGCGCGCCTTCAGCGTCTTTCCGACCTTGCCGTCGGTGCGGCGGATCAGGTTCCAATCCGCATCCGTCTCGACGGCGCGCAGGAAATCGTCGGTCAGCGAGACCGAGTTGTTCGAGTTCTGGCCGGAGACGGTGAGGTAGGCGTCGGAATCCCAATCGGTGTCGTAGGTGTCGAAGGAGATGTCCTTGTAGCCCTGCTTCGCGAACTGGATGACGCGCTTGATGTAGTTGTCCGGCACCAGCGCCTTGCGGGCGAGCTTCACCTCGCGCTTGAGGGCCGGGTTCTTCTCGGGATCGAAGCAGGAATCGCCTTCGCCCTCGCAGTTGATGCAGGCCTTGAGCACGGCCTTCATGTGCTTCTTGACGGTCTTGGAGCCGGTGACGAGGGCGGCGACCTTCTGCTCCTCCTTCACCTTCCAGTCGATATAGGCCTCGATGTCCGGGTGGTCGGCGTCGACCACGACCATCTTGGCGGCGCGGCGCGTCGTGCCGCCCGACTTGATGGCGCCGGCCGCGCGGTCGCCGATCTTGAGGAAGGACATCAGGCCCGAGGACTTGCCGCCGCCGGCGAGCTTCTCGCCTTCGCCGCGCAGCATCGAGAAGTTCGAGCCGGTGCCGGAGCCGTATTTGAACAGGCGAGCCTCACGAACCCACAGGTCCATGATGCCGCCCTCGTTGACGAGGTCGTCCTGCACGCCCTGGATGAAGCAGGCATGCGGCTGCGGATGTTCGTAGCTCGACTTCGACTTCACCAGTTTGCCGGTCTTGAAGTCGACGTAGAAATGGCCCTGGCTGGGGCCGTCGATGCCATAGGCCCAGTGCAGGCCGGTGTTGAACCATTGCGGCGAGTTCGGCGCGACGCGCTGGGTGGCGAGCATGAAGCGCAGCTCGTCATGGAAGGCCTGCGCATCCTCTTCCGAAGAGAAATAGCCGCCCTTCCAGCCCCAATAGGTCCAGCAGCCGGCGAGGCGATCGAAGACCTGCTTCGACGAGATCTCGGAGCCGTAATGCTCGCCTTCCGGCAGCTCGGCGAGAGCGGCCTCGTCGGCGACGGAGCGCCAGAGGAAGGAGGGAACGTCGTTCTCCTCGAACTTCTTCAGGCGGGCGGGGACGCCGGCCTTGCGGAAATACTTCTGGGCGAGCACGTCGCTCGCGACCTGGGACCAGGCCTCGGGAACCTCTATGCCCTCCAGCCGGAAGACGACGGAGCCGTCCGGGTTCTTGATCTCGCTGACGGCCGATCGGAACGGGATCGCGGCGTAGGGCGACTGTCCGGCGGTGGTGTAGCGGCGCTCGATGCGCATGATCTTCGTCCCTTGATCTGCCGCGGGCTCGCCTTGAAGCCTCGCGCGGCCGGTTGATCACCGGCTCCTGATGTCAGCCCAAACTCGGTTCGACGCCCTGTGGGTCCTCGGCGGTGTCGCCCCGCTTGCAGGCCCGGTCACGCCTAAAATGCCCGCGCAATCCCGTTCGCTTCCACGTTAGGCGCGGATGCGGCGGCAGGCCCGGAACACTCTGGAAAACTAGGGTTCCGCAGTCATCCAGAGGGGTTGCCACCGGCTGTCATGCGATGGTCAAAATCTAGCGCCGATCGCTACCGTTCGTCAAGGAATAGTGCTCTGCCATCCCTGTGGACACGACATCTGGTAGGTATGTGTGAGTTATGGGGATAAGTTTCAAGGCGCCGGCTAAGCCTTGGAAATAGCGACGAGAATCGCCGGCCCGCGGCAAGATTGCCACAGAGCCGAGCGAAGCGCAGTCCGTAAAATCCCCACTATTCATGGTTGACGAGGCGTGAATCCTGGCGTGTCGCAAGCGTGCCACATAGGGCGGTTTCGAGGAGCGGGCCAAGTGCTTGAAGTCGGTGCGCTTCGGCCCGCGCATCATGGCGGCGGGCAGGCCGAATCACGGCGAAAATCCGGCAAAGCGTTCCTGACAGAATCWGGCATTGGCGCGACGAGATTGGATGGAGATCGCTCTTCCTTATATGGGCCGCCATGATTCAAGTCGCATCGAAGGCGAGTTCGCTTGCCGCCGCGGATACCGTTTTCGAACTCAGGCGCTACCTGCTGAAACGAGGGCAGCGTGAGACGCTGATCGCCCTGTTCGATGCGGAATTCGTCGAGACGCAGGAAGATGTCGGCATGAGCGTCGTCGGACAGTTCCGCGATTCCGGCCAGCCCGATCATTTTGTCTGGTTCCGCGGTTTTGCCGATCAGGCGGTGCGCAGTGCTTCGCTGCCGCGATTCTATGGCGGGCCGGTCTGGGCCAAGCATGGCCCTGCCGCCAACAAGACCATGATCGATTCCGACGATGTGCTGATGCTGAAGCCGGCGGGGAGCGAGTCGGCTTTCGCCGGTCTGCCGGAGCGGCCGACCGGCATCTTCCCGGATGCAGGGAGGCTGATCCTCGTTTCGACCCATCACGTCCCCGCGATCTCAGCCGAAGACGAGCTGCGGCAGGAGGCGGCTCGGATCGCGGATACGGCTCTCGCCGCGGGCGCGACCGTTCTGGCAAGCCTGATCAGCGATCACAGCCCGAACGGCTTCCCCCGATTGCCGGTGCGGGCGGAAGCGAATGTCGTGGTGACGGTCGTTCGGCCGCCAGAGGGCGGGAGCCCTGCCGTCGCCGCGGCGCTGGGCACGATTGGCGCTGGAGCGGCCGCGACCTCAGTCGAGGTGGCGGAGCTGATACCGACGGGGCGCTCGCGCCTGCGTTAGCGCGGCGTGACGCTAGGCCGCCTTGCTCCGGGCTGGACAGGGCAGGGCGCTGCCGCCATAAGTCAGGCCGAGACGCGCCCGCATATCTGCGCGGCGCCGCAACTGCACGGACTGACGACGATGAAGGACTGGCTGCTGCAGATCTTCACCTGGTGGAACGGCCAGACCATCGGCACGCGCTTCCACACCTGGCGCTTCGGCGAAAAGGTGGGCGAGGACGAGTTCGGCAATGTCTATTACCGCACCGCAGGCGGGGTGAAGGACAAGGCGCTCGGCTTCCAGCGCCGCTGGGTGATCTACAAGGGCGAGGCCGAGGCTTCCAAGGTCCCGCCCGGCTGGAACGGCTGGCTGCACCACACCGTCGACGTCGCGCCGTCCGAGGAAAGCTATCAGCCGCGCGAATGGCAGGAGCCGCACCAGCAGAACTGGACCGGCACGGCCCTGGCCTATCGCCCGCAGGGTTCGACCCTGGCCGAAGGCGAGCGCCCGGCCGCGACCGGCGACTACCAGGCCTGGACGCCCGGCCGCTGAGGCGAAGGCTCCGAGACACAGGGCCGCTCGATTCGGGGCGGCCTTTTTCATGGTCGGTGGGGCAAGATACCCGGCGGACCGGTTTCTTCAGGCGGGCGGGAAACAGAACCGGCTCGGCTGTTATTCGGCGTGCTCAGCGTTCCATGTCGCCGCATATTCGGCGCACATGCGGTAGACCGCATCGCGATCCGTACAGCCCGCTGGTTTTAAGCGCGTTGGCAGAGCGGTCTGAAACGGCACGTAACCCTGATGGGCAAGCCGCCAGAGGCGACGAAGCTCTTTCAGCGGCTCGGGATGGTCATCGACCCGCAGATCGAAGCTTGGAAACGGAGCCTCGGTCCATATGCGGATGGCGCAGGACTGGCGGCCCCTCTTGTCGCCTCCTGCGCGTTCGCCGGCTTCCATTGCGACGATGAGGCGCTCGTCAAAACTCAAGGCGGAGGCCGAGATATAGGCATTCAGGCTTTCATCGACGACCTGCTGCCCCGTCAGCATATTTCCCGCGACGGAGACTTGTGGGCCTTCGACGTTCCCGCTCCAGCCGATACACGCCGAACCCGTATAGGCGGACACCCCGCCTTCGCGGTCGACCAGATGGATTTGTCGGTGGTCGCGACCTTCGTCCAAGGCTGACAGTGCAGCCACGACGTCACGCGCGGAGCAGCCTTCCTGCAGCAGCCTCACCCCGTCGACGCCGAAAAACGGGTTGGCGAGGGCTTGGGTCGCTATCGCACCGGTGCGGCCGGCTCCATACGGAACCACAGCTCCGACAGCCAGCGCCTTCGATGCGCACAAGATGCCAAACGCGCCGGTTTGCGCATCTCTTGCGACAATCGACCAGGTCATGGAGCGTTCCTCGTCTCGGCAGTGAGGGGCAATAGGCGCCCATTCGACTTTTTGCAAAGCGCGCTCTATCGCGAGACGTGAACCGGCGGTCCTGGCAGACCGCACCAGCCATCGATGTCTGTGCAGCTTAGGTTGCTGGCGGCATTTCAGGCGCGATGCCCTTTTTCCGCTGCGTTTGCCGTGTTACTGCGCCTCGTCGCGGTCCTTCCGCGCTGTCGAAGAGATTCGCGCCAGCATGCCGTCGTTGTTCCGTTTTCCGATCCTGGCAGGCCTCGCCACGAGCGCCGTCGCGATGCTGGCCGCGATGGGGCCGGCACAGGCCGACCGCATCCGCAACCCGACCGCCGTCTTCGCCGGGCTCGACAAGATCACCGGCCGCATCATCTCCTTCGAGGTCGCGGTCGACGAGACCGTGCAGTTCGGCGCCCTCCAGCTGACGCCGCGCGTCTGCTGGACCCGGCCGCCGACCGAGGCACCGCAGACCGACTCCTTCGTCGAGGTCGACGAGGTCACCTTCAAGAACGAATACCGGCGCATCTTCACCGGCTGGATGTACGCGGCGAGCCCCGGCCTGCATGGCGTCGAGCACGCGATCTATGACGTGTGGCTGACCGACTGCAAGGGCGGCACCGAGCTCGTCGTCGATCCGAAGGAAGCCGAGCCTCCGCCGGCGCCGGAAGACCCGCGCCGGCCGCGCACCCCGCCGCGCGATCCCAACCAGCCGCCATCGCTGCAGCAGCCGGCGCCGCTGCCCGGCGGGCGCATCGATGTCGAACCGCCGCGCGGCGTGCCGGTGCAGCCGCAGCGCCCGAGCCAGCGCTTCTTCCCGACCAACCCCGGGCAGGGTCGCGACCCGACCGGCGGCGGCTGATCCGTGTCGCCCGACGGCGCCGATAAAGGGGCCGGGCGCGAGACGACTCGCATCAGGCGCCTGCGCCGGCGCCTCTCAGAACTGCGCAAGCGGCTCTCGGCCGGGCAGCGCTTTCGGGACGGTCTCGAACACGCATTGATGTCCAGCGCAGCGGCACTCGCCGCCTATCTCCCGACGCAGGCGCTGGGGCTGCGCGAGGGCTTCTGGGCGGCGATCACGGCCATCGCGGTGGTGCAGACCGAATTCGGGGCGACGCGGACGACGGCGCGCGACCAGTTCGTCGGCGCGGCCATCGGCGGCGGGATCGGCGTCGCGGTGGTGCTGGTCACCGGGCAGAACATTCTGAGCTACCTGCTGGCCGCGGCGCTCTCGGTGCTTGCCGCGTGGATGCTGAACGTCGCCAGCGCCGCGCGGCTGGCCGGTATCACCGCCACCATCATCCTGCTCGTTCCCCATCCCGGCACAAGCGCCCAGCAGATGATGCTCTCGCGCGTCGTCGAGGTGGGCTGGGGCGTCAGCGTCGCGATCGCCGTGGTCTGGCTGGCCGAGCGCCTCGATCCGCGCCGGCCGGCCTGACAGCGGCTGCTCAGAGTTCGGCGAGCGCCTGGCTGCCGCTCAAGATCGCCCGCGCCGGCCAGGCATGCCAGTTGCCCCGGTGGCGCAGCGCATCGTCGAGCCTGGGCCTGTAGGCGTCGCGCGGAATCTCGATCGTGCCGAACTGTGCGAGGTGTCCGGTCTGGAACTGGGTGTCGAGCAGCCGATAGCCGCCGCGCCTGAGCCGCGCGACGAGATGGACGAGTGCGACCTTGGAGGCGTCGGTCTCGCGGTGGAACATGCTCTCGCCGAAGAAGGCGCCGCCGAGCGACAACCCGTAGAGACCGCCGACGAGGCGCCCTTCGCGCCAGCATTCCACCGTATGGACATGGCCGAGCGCGAAAAGCTCGCTGAAGATCGCGCGGATGCGGCCGTTGATCCAGGTCTCGGGACGGTCCGGGCGGGCTTCGCCGCAGGCGGCGATCACCGCGTCGAAATCGCTGTCGATCCTGATCTCGAAACGGTCCGAGCGGACGGTGCGCGCCAGCCGGCTGGACAGATGGAATCCGTCGAGCGGGATGATGCCGCGCAGTTCCGGCTCCACCCAGAACAGGCTCGGATCGTCGGCGCTCTCCGCCATCGGAAAAATGCCGGCGGCATAGGCGCGCAGCATGATCTCCGGCGTGATCGCGGGCGAGCGGACGGGCACGGAACGGGCCTTCATGCGTGGATGGGAGCGCGGCGTGGGCGGGGAGTCAAACAGAAGCTGCCGTGCTCGCAAAGGAGCTGATCGTCACGTCAGGCGGTCGCCGGTCTCCGCATCGGAGTAGCGGAATGGCAAGCGTCATTCTCGGGCGGAGCGAAGCGCAGGCCCGAGAATCTCAGGACCGGAGGGAACTGGTTTCCGAGATGCTCGGGTCAAGCCCGAGCATGACGAGATTGATCATGCATGGCTCCTGCAGGCAGGACGGGCGGTGGCCTCAGAAACGACCTGAAAACACCGCCGCAACACGCTGAAAGATCAGCTTTCCGCAGCTTCCTCGCCGGGTGCGCTGTCCTCGACTTCGGCATCGCCCTCGCCATCGTCGTTGATGCACTCCACCGAGACGACCTTCTCGTCCTTGGCGGTGTTGAACACCGTCACGCCTTGCGTCGAGCGGCCGGCGATGCGGATGCGGTTGTCCGGGCCGGCATCCACCGGCACGCGGATGACCTGGCCGCCATCGGTGACGAGCATCAGCTGGTCGCTGTCCACCGCCGGGAAGGAGGCGACGAGCTTGCCGTTGCGCTCGTTGACCACCATGGCGACGATGCCCTTGCCGCCGCGTCCGGTCACCCGGTACTCGAAGGACGAAGTGCGCTTGCCGTAGCCTCGCTCCGAGATGGTCAGGATGAACTGCTCGGCAGCCCCCATCGCCGTGTACTTCTCGAGCCCGAGCTCGATATCCCCGGCGCTCTCCTCGGCATCGGCCTCGACGGCGGGTGCTGCGTCCGCTCCCTCGTCGGCCTCGCCATTGAGGGCGCGGCGGTTCGCGGCGGCGCGCTTGAGATAGGCGGCGCGCTCGTCCGGCGTGGCATCGAGATGGCGCAGGATCGCGAGCGAGATGACCTCGTCGCCCTTGGCCAGGTTGATGCCGCGCACGCCGGTCGAATCGCGGCCCTTGAAGACGCGCACCTCCGGCACCGCGAAGCGGATGCACTGGCCGTCCGCCGTGGTCAGCAGCACGTCGTCGTTCTCGGTGCAGATCTGCACGTCGACGATATGGTCGCCCTCGTCGAGCTTCATCGCGATCTTGCCGGCGCGATTGACGTTGACGAAGTCGGAGAGCTTGTTGCGGCGCACCCCGCCCGAGGCGGTGGCGAACATCACGTCGAGCGTTTCCCAGCTCGCCTCGTCCTCAGGCAGCGGCATGATCGTGGTGATGCGCTCGCCGGTTTCGAGCGGCAGCATGTTGACCAGCGCCTTGCCGCGCGCGTTCGGCGCCGCCAGCGGCAGCCGCCAGACCTTCTCCTTGTAGACCTGGCCTTCCGAGGAGAAGAACAGCACGGGCGTGTGCGTGTTGGCCACGAACAGCCGCGCGACGAAATCCTCGTCCTTGGTCGCCATGCCGGAGCGGCCCTTGCCGCCGCGCCGCTGCGCCCGATAGGTCGAGAGCGGCACGCGCTTGATGTAGCCGCCATGCGAGACGGTAACGACCATGTCCTCGCGGGCGATCAGGTCCTCGTCGTCGAGATCGGAGCCCCAGTCCTGGATGACCGTGCGGCGCGGCGTCGCGAAGGCGTTCTTGACCTCGGCGAGCTCGCTCTTGACGATCTCCTGGATGCGGGCACGCGAGCGCAGGATGTCGAGATAATCCGCGATCTCCTTGGCGAGCTTCTCCAGCTCGTCGCCGATCTCGTCGCGGCCCAGAGCCGTGAGGCGGGCGAGGCGCAGCTCGAGGATCGCCTTGGCCTGCGCATCCGACAGGCGATAGGTGCCGTCCGGATTGATCGGGTGCCGCGGATCGTCGACCAGCGCGATCAGCGGGGCGATGTCTTCGGCCGGCCAGTCGCGCGCCATCAGCGATTCATGCGCCGCCGCCGGGGTCGGCGCGGTGCGGATCAGGCGGATGACCTCGTCGATATTCGCGACTGCTGTAGCGAGACCGCAGAGCACATGGGCGCGTTCGCGGGCCTTGTTGAGCAGGTAGCGCGTGCGCCGCGAGACCACTTCCTCGCGGAACTCGACGAAGGCCGAGATGAAGTCCTTGAGGTTCAGCACCTCCGGCCGCCCGCCGGTCAACGCGACCATGTTGGCGCCGAACGAGGTCTGCAGCTGGGTGAAGCGGTAGAGCTGGTTCAGCACGACATCGGCCAGCGCGTCGCGCTTGATCTCGATGACGACGCGGACGCCCTCGCGGCTGGATTCGTCGCGCAGGTCGGAGATGCCCTCGATACGCTTCTCGCGCACCATCTCGGCGATCTTCTCGACCATCGACGCCTTGTTCACCTGGTAGGGAACCTCGGTGACGATGATCGCCTCGCGCTCCTTGCGCAGCTCCTCGATATGCGTCTTCGAGCGCATCACGATCGAGCCGCGGCCGGTGTGATAGGCCGAATGGATGCCGCTGCGGCCCATGATCGAGGCGCCGGTCGGGAAATCCGGGCCGGGCACGATCTCGATCAGCTCGTCGATGGAGATCTCGGGGTTGTCGATGAAGGCGACGCAGGCATCGATGACCTCGCCGAGATTATGCGGCGGGATGTTGGTCGCCATGCCCACGGCGATGCCGCCGGCGCCGTTGACCAGCAGGTTCGGATAGCGCGCCGGCAGGACGGTCGGCTCGTGCTCCTTGCCGTCGTAGTTCGGCTGGAAATCGACCGTATCGAGATCGAGGTCTTCCAGCAGCGGCATCGCCGCCTTGTCGAGGCGCGCCTCGGTGTAACGGTCGGCGGCGGGGCTGTCGCCGTCCATCGAGCCGAAATTGCCCTGGCCGTCGATCAGCGGCAGGCGCAGCGAGAAGTCCTGCGCCATGCGCACCAGCGCGTCGTAGACCGCGAGATTGCCGTGCGGATGGTACTTACCCATCGTGTCGCCGACGATGCGGGCGCATTTGGTGTAGGGCCGCTCGGGCAGGTTCTTGTTCTCGTGCATCGAGAACAGGATGCGGCGGTGGACCGGCTTCAGGCCGTCGCGGACATCGGGCAGAGCGCGGCTCACGATCACGCTCATCGCGTAATCGAGATAGCTCTTCTTCATCTCGTCGGTGATCGCGATCGGCTTGATGTCGCCGCCGAATTCCGGGGCGCCGTCGCGCTTGTCGTCGGTGTCGTCGCTCAAAGGGAAATGTCCCGATTCCTGCTAGTTTTTCAGGCTTCTGGCTACCCGATTCCGGCCTTTGGCGCCAGCAAAAGCGGGCTCTGTCCCGGCAAAAATAAAGCCTGCGATATCAATCGCTTGCAGGGGGTTTTCTGAGCCGTCCACAAGCGCTGCCACAATCCCGCCTTTCTTGACGGGTGACGGCGGGCAAAAGCCGTGGTCAAGTCGGCGCCGCATGTTCATCGAATTCGCCACTTCCGCGCTCGTCACCATGCTGGTGACGCTCGATCCGCCCGGCCTTGCGCCGATCTTCCTGTCGCTGACCCGTGGCATGTCGTCGGGCGAGCGTCGGCAGGTCGCCGTGCGCGCCTGCATCATTGCCTTCGGCATCATGGCCTTCTTCGGCGTGGCGGGAGACGTCGTGCTGAAGGCGCTCGGAGTCTCGCTGCCGGCCTTCCGCATCGCCGGCGGGCTTCTGCTGTTCTGGATCGCCTTCGAGATGGTGTTCGAACGCCGCAACGAGCGCAAGCAGCAGACGGCCGAGACGGCGATCACGCAGGACCATATCCGCAACGTCGCGGCCTTCCCGCTGGCGATCCCGCTGATGGCCGGGCCTGGCGCGCTGACGGCGATGATCCTGCTCGCCGGCCGCGCCGGCGGCGACCCGCTTCTGCTGGTGACGCTGGCGCTGATCTGCGGGCTGGTGATCCTGTCCTGCCTCGCCGTGTTCCTGACCGCGACGCCGATCGCGAAGCTGCTCGGCGTCACCGGCAATGTCGTGTTGACGCGCCTGCTCGGCGTGATCCTGGCGGCGCTCGCCGTTCAGTTCGTCATCGACGGGATAAGGGCGGCGATGCTGGCGGGGTAGGGGGCGAGGCGGAGTGTTCCGCTTCCGACCCTTTCCGGACTCACACGCCTAAACTGCGAGGGCAGGGATTTGCTCCGGCTTGCAAGCGGCTCTAACACTTGCGGCCCTAACACTCGGGCGCAGTCGACAATGCAGCTGCGCGACGAGCACAGGAGCAGGATTTGACGGGGTTCGCGAGGGCCGTACAGGTGTCGATCGTCTGCACGGTCCTGCTGTCTGCACGCCCGTGGCCGCTCGGAGCCTTCTGGGTTGTTTCGCTCGGACTTATGATGCCGCCCATCTTCACCTGCATCTTGACCAGCAGGTTCAGCGCCTATGGCTTCGCGTCGAAAAGTCCCGCTACGATCCGGGCAAGATCGATTTCGGCATGAATCTCTGGATCAGAGGACGGCAACAGATCTGGCGCGCAGGCGGCCGCTGCGAACAGAGCGCCGAAGGATTGAGCTGCCAGCCCGACACGGACGGCGCCTCCGGACTTCTACTATCGCTGGAGGGTCGCAACCTCAGACTCACGAACCCCGGCAAGCTGAAGATCTTCGACGATGAGACCGGGCCCGATTTGAACGAAAAGCTCATCGGCGGTCCCAACGACTCGACTTTCTTGCTCAGGCCGGCGAGGGGCGCTGTCTGCAACGCCTCCCGCTGACGAGCGCTCCGTTGCAGGTCGCCTGACCTCGACGGCGCGATGCCGGGACGCAGGCTTTGCATCCCGGTATCGCGAAGACGTTCATGCCTTACGGCACGGCAGTGCTCAGAACTCCGACCAGCCGCTCTCGTTGACCGCGCGGCCGCGCACCGGTGCGGACGGTGCCATGGCACGGCCGATCCTGCGCAGGTCGCGGGCCTGTTGCGCCGCGGCGTCGTGCACGATCACGGGCTTGGCCGCAAAGCCAGAGTCGCCTCCGCCGGTGCGGAAGGTCGAGACCAGCCCGTTGAGCTGGGCGATCTTGTCGGAGAGCGAGGCGGCGGAGGCCGCGCTCTCTTCCGCAAGCGCTGCGTTCTGCTGGGTCATCTCGTCGAGATGCGCCACTGCCTGGCTCATCTCGTCGATGCCGTTGGCCTGCTCGCTGGCGGCTGACGAGATGTCCGAGATCGTTGAGGACACCCGCTGCGACGCCTCCAGGATACGCTGCAGGGCGTCGCCGGCCTGGCGCACCAGCTTCACGCCCTCGCCGACCTCGATGTTCGAGGACGAGATCAGCCCGGAGATGTCTTTGGCCGCCTCGCCGGAGCGTTGTGCCAAAGTGCGCACCTCGGAAGCGACGACCGCAAAGCCCTTGCCGGCATCGCCGGCGCGGGCCGCCTCGACCGCCGCGTTCAGCGCCAGCAGATTGGTCTGGAAGGCGATATCGTCGATCACGCGGATGATGTCGGAGATCTTCTGCGAGGCGGTCTCGATGCGAGCCATGGCATCGACCGCCTGGCCGGCGATGGTGCCGCCGCTTTGCGCCGCTGACATCGCCTCCTCGGCGATCTGGGTCGCCTGGCGCGACGCCTGGGCCGACGCCTTGACCGAGGCCGCCAGCTGCTCGGTGGTTGCCGCCGTCTCTTCCAGCGATGAGGCCTGCTCTTCCGTGCGCTTCGAGAGGTCGTTGGCGCCCATGTTGATCTCGCGGGCGGCCAGGCCGACATCCGACGAGGTCACCTGGATCGTGCGCACCGTCGCCGAGAGGCGCTCGACAGTGTCGTTGATCGCGCCCTTCAGGTCGGCGAAGCGGCCGCGATAGGCCGTCGCGATAGTCTGGGTCAGGTCGCCGGCCGCGACGGCGGACAGCGTGCCGGCGAATTCGGTCGTCGCCGAATCGACCACGGCATTGATCTCGTTGATGCCGGCGACGAGCTGCTGCATCTGCTCGTCGGCCTGCTCGATCTCGAGCCTGGCCGAGAAGTCACCGGCGGCGGCGGAGGCGACGACCTCGCCGATGTCGCTGACGATGCGGGCCATCGAGTCGGCGCGTTCGAGCCTGGCCTTGGCCTCGGTGCGCTCCTGCTCCTCGAGAGCGCGGATCTTCTGCAGGTTGCCCTGGAAGATCTGCAGCGCCGCCGCCATCGCGCCGACCTCGTCCTTGCGGTCGGCATGCGGCACGGCGGGCTGAAGATCGCCCTCGGCGAAGCGCGTCATGATGCCGGTCAGTTCGCGCAGCGGGCTGATCGCCTTGAGCGACCACCAGGCGATCGTACCGCCGACCAGCAGGCCGACACCGCACAGGATCATCGTGAGCAGCGTGAAGCTCTGTGCCACGCCGCGCACGTCGTGTCCGAGCGCCTGATTCTTCGCCTCTTCCAGATCGATGAACTGGTTGATGCGGCCGAGCCATTCGGTGAAGAGCGGCTTCGCCTGCGTCATCAGCGCGGTCTTGGCCTGCTCGCCATCGCCAGCGCGCTGCAGATCGATCACCTTGGCGATCAGCGGCATCGTCTTGGCCTCGGTCTCCTTGATGCTGGCCAGGATGCGCTGCTCGTCGGAATTGCCCGCCGCGCTGCCGGCATAGAGCGCATCGAGCGCGACCGCCGACTTGCGGTAATTCTCGGCCAGCCTGGCGATGTCGTCGACATTAGCCTGAAGATCGCGCGCACCGCCGAGGCTGACGTCGCGCAGGCTGATCGCACGGTCGTGCACGCTGCCGCGGAAGTTGATCGCGAAGCGCTGCTTCACGGAATTGACGTCGTTGATGGTCGTCAGGCCGTCATTGATGACACCGACACGGTCGACGCTGACGACCGCGAGCGCGATCAGCATGACGAGAATGATGCCGAAGCCGACGACGAGGCGTTGGCCGATCTTGAGCTTCTTGATCATATCCGTCTTGCTCTTCTGCGTGGGGCTTAGGCCGGGGAGGGCTTGGCAGGGATAGTCGGCTCGACATCTCGGGGAGCGACGCCGACCACGCCGGGTTCGGGAGAGAACGAACGACCCTGGGCCGCCGTCAGCTGCGCACGCGGGTAACCCCTGCCTGCAACCGGGCCCATATCATTCCCCCTCCGCTCGGATCGCGATACGGCGCCTGCCGACCTCCGATCCGCTTCTTGCGCGGTCGGGTTCACCATGGTCATTTGTGGTAAATATTCGGTGAAACGCTGGGGCATGCGGCCGATGATGGCGCGTCGCCAAAGATGCACCCGACGACTTCTGATGCGTTTTACAATTAATCTAAAACGACGCTCGGTCGAAATTAAGTATTATCGAAGACATAACTCTGGGGCACCACGATCTGCCCAGATCAAGCAGCGGTTGCCGCGGCGCAGGGTGCCGGCGCGTTCGCATGGTCACGCGCGGCGGGCGGCTCTCGGCCCGCCGGGGAATCGGGCTGGCCTGTGAGGCGAATGCCGCGAATCGATGCGGCGTTCGCCTCGTCGCACCAGCGTTCGCGGGTCACTTCGCCAGAAACGCCCGGATCGCGCCTTCGGCCTGCTTCATCGACATCACGCCGTCGAGATGGCCACGCGAGCCGTCGATGGTGACATGGGTGATGTCGCGGCCGGCATCCTTGGCCACCTTCACCGTGCGCTCGACCGCGTCCGGCGTGAAGACGAGGTCCTTCGGCTGGGTGATGTAGAGCATCGGCGCCCTGATCTTCGCCATGCCATCCGCGAGCGAGGTGCCGCCGGCGGTGAAGAGCTGGTTTGCCTTGATCAGGTAGAGGAAGTGATTGGCGTCCGAGACCTTTGCGCGGGCGGCGCCGGCATTGTCGAGCACGCTCTGGAACTGGAACCTGTTGAGCAGCGCCTTGGCCGGATCGTCGCCCTCCTTGGCCGGCCTGCGGCCGAAGGTGGCGTTGGCCCAGTCCTGATGGTTGGCCTGTAGCGTCACGGCCGCCAGCGCCTTGGCGAGCCCGGCTAGCGGCGGCGCCTTGCCGTAGTAGTTCCCGCCGTTCCAGTTGGCGTCGACCAGGATCGGAGCGGCCCAGACGTCGAGCCAGCCGATCAGCATGGCGTCGGCTTCGGCCGCGCCGATCACCGGCATCGCCTTGGCAACCATCTCGGGGTGGCTCGCTGCCCATTCGAAGGTCTGGAGCGAGCCCATCGAGGGGCCGGCGACCAGTGCAAGCTTCTTGATTCCAAGGCTTTCGACCAGAGCTTTCTGAACCTCGACGAAGTCGCGGATGCCGACGATCGGGAAATCCAGCGCATAGGGCTTGCCGGTAGCGGGGTCGATCGAGGCCGGGCCCGTCGTGGTTGTCTTCGGGTCGCCGGTGTTGAGGTTCACCAGTGTGTCGGAGGCGATGACGAAATACTTGTCGGTGTCGATCGCCTTGCCGGGGCCGATGATGGCATCCCAGTATCCGGGCGCAGCGTCCGAGGCCGCGTATTTGCCCGCAGCGTGCGAATTGCCCGAGAAGAAATGGCAGATCAGCACCGCATTGGATTTGTCGGCGTTGAGGGTGCCGTAGCTCTCCCAGCCGACGCGGACCTGCTTCAGCGTGCGGCCGGACTGGGTCGTGAAGCTCGGCAGCTCGAAGACCTTCTTCTCGACCATCAGATCCTGTGCGCCGGCCATTCCCGCTGCAACCCATCCCGCAAGGGCGAGAACGCCCGTGATCCAAATCCGCATCGCCGCTTCCTCCCTCGGCCGTCATGCGGCCGTTGCCGCATCAGAGCGGATTTCCGCGCCCTGTGGAAGCGGCTTCGCTCAGCGGGTGAGGAGGGCCGGAAAGGCCGTGCCGCTGGCAGGGCTTACGAAGGCCTCGGTCTCCAGCTCGAAGAGCGGGGAAGCCACCGGCCCCTTGAGACTGAAGGGCAGCTTCAGCGCGCTGCTGGTCGAGGCGAGCGAAGCGACCATGTCGAGAGTGCGGCTGCGCAGCGAGGCATTGCCGCTCAGGTTGAAGCGATAGGTTTGGCCGTTCATCTGGGCTTCGGTCAGAACCAGCAGCCCGCCGGCGATGCCTGCATTGGCGGTCAGGCTCTCGAAGGGCGTCTTGCCCTGGCGCCAGTCGCGCAGGGCCTGTGCGGGGTTGCGCTCGGCGCGGCGCAGCAGATCGGAGAAAGCGGCTCCGGCGAGCTCGCCCTGCTTCACGGAGAGGTTGGCACGCCCGGTCAGCGACCCCAGCATCTCGTCGAAGGTGCGGCCGGCACCGTCGAGCGCCAGCTGGAACGTGCCGTTGCCGCTCAGGCGCCCAAGCTGCGGAATATCGCTGCTGGCCTGCCCGATATTCACCTTCTCGAGCCCGGCCTGGAGCTTGATGTCGACGCCGGCAGGGGCGCTGACCGCCAGCAACCGCGTCTTGACGCTGCCGCCATAGGCGCCGGCGCGCAGCAGGCCGGTTTCGAAACGCCCCTTCTTGATCAGGAGGTAGGTCGCGACGTCGTTGAGGCGGGCGCCATTCAGCCTGGCGGCATCGACGGAGATCCTGAGATCGATCTCGCGCGCCGTCCAGGCGTCGAGATCGAGCGGGCCGGTGTCGGCGGCATCGATGGCCGGGATCGGCAGGCGGTTGACGAGACGGCCGATGTCGAGGGTCGCGCCTGCGAGAGTTCCGGAGAGCGCGGCGCGCCCGCCCGCGCCCTCAGACAGCTTGATGACGCCGTCGAGGCGTTCGCCGTCGAGGCTGGCGATGGCGTTGTTGAACGAGGCTTCGTGCGGCTTGAGCTGCAGATCGGCCGAAAGCGTGAGCGCGCCGAGGGCCGAGGCCAGTCGCGAATCCTCGCCGAACCAGCGCAGCAGCTCGGGAACCGACGGCGAGGAGAGGGCGAGAAGACCGTTGACGACAGGCTCCTCCGGCCCCGAGCGCGTGCCGTCGAACCGCAGCTTCAGCAGCGGCGAGGTGACCGAAAGCGCCGCCTTGGCGCTCCCGCCGACCATCGGCCAGCGCAGGTTCACTTCGGTCGGGACGCCGCGCCAGGTGAGGGAGCCGGCCAGGTCGAGCGGCTCGTTCAGGCTGCGCTCGTCGATGACGAGGCTGAGATCGCGCACCACGCTCTGGATGACGCCATTGGCACGCAGGAAGATCGAGCCACCCTGGACGACGATCTTGCTCTGGCTGCGCAGCCTTTCGAGCTCGGCCAGCGGCGCCGCGAGCCATTCGGTCACACCGTCGCTGCCGGGTGCGACCGAGACGTCGATCTGCGGCGCGACGAGGTCGATCCTGTCGAAGCTCAATCGGCCGGTCAGCAGGGGCAGGAGACGCAGATGGGCGCGCACACGGACAGCCTCGCCCGAGAGCGCGCTATCCCGCTGGCTGAAGCCGACGCGGGACAGGCTGATGCGCGGGAACGGCAGGAGCGCGATCTCGGCGCGCTCGATACCTTTGACGACGAAGCCCGTCTTCTCCTCGACCGCGGCGATGGCGCTACGCTCCACCCGGCCGAGCGCGAGATCCCAGGACTGCAATCCGAGCAGCAGGCCGATGACGACGGCAAGGCTGAAGGCGAGGATCGCTGTGCGTCTGGTCATGGACTTCCGAATCGGACGGGCCGAAAGTCAGCCAGCCCCCTGGCGGCGCTTGGTTTAGGCCGATGCGGGCGGGTTGTCGAGGCCGGGAAACCAGCTATCCCACACGATTTGCACCGGTTTTGGCCAGAACGATGGCCGGATAGAGGCCAGCGAGGATGATCAGCAGGGCAGCGAGCGCGCCATCCTCGAAGACCCCGCGCGAGGCGTGGCCGTAGACCACCGTCGCCAGCGTATCGAGGTTGAGGGGGCGCAGCAGCAGCGTCGCCGGCAATTCCTTCAGGCAATCGACGAAGACGAGCAGCGCCGCGCCGGCGATGGCCGGGCGCATCAATGGCCAATGGATGCGGCGCAGAATCTCGGGCTGGCCGGCGCCGAGCGCACGGGCTGCGTCGTCGATCCGCGGCGAGACGCGGCTGAGGCCGCTCTCCACGCCGGAAACGCCGATGGCGAGGAAGCGCACGACATAGGCGATCACCAGCGCCGCGCCGGAGCCGATCAGCAGCAGGCCCGCCTTGATGCCGAACAGGGCCGTGACGGCATTCGCCAGCACATTGTCGAAGGCGGCGATCGGGATCAGGAGGCCGAGCGCGAGCACGGTGCCCGGCACGGCATAGCCGAGCGAGGCAAGGCGGGCGAGGGGCCTCAGCCAGGATTCGCGGCCGGCGCGGCTGGCGGTGGCGATACCGAGCCCGAGCAGCAGCACGATGGCGGATGCAATGCCCGCGAGCAGCACGGCATTGCCGAGGAGCCGCAGCAGCGCGATGTCGAATTGCGCGAGCAATCCGCGCTGCAGGATCTCGCTGGCGAGGTAGCCGATCGGCAGGATGGCGCCGAACAGGACGGGCAGGGCACAGGCGCCGGTCGCAATGACGGCGGCGCGGCCGCGCAGCGGCTTGCGGCCGGCGGGGCGCGGCTGGCGCACCGGCAGAGCGAAGCGGCGCTGGCCGCGCAGGCGGGCCTCCGTCAGGATCAGCAGGAAGACGACGAGCAGCATCACGCAGGCGATCTGGGCCGCGCCCGGCAGCGAGCCGCGATTGACCCAGGTGGTGTAGATCGAGAGCGTTAGCGAGCGGACGCCGAGATATTCGGTCGCGCCGATATCGTTGAGCGTCTCGAGCAGGACGAGCGTCAGCCCGGCGGCGAGCGCCGGCCGCGCGAGCGGCAGCCCGATGCGCCAGAACAGCCGGCTCGGCGTCGCGCCGAGGCTGCGCGCCGCCTCGACGATCGTCGCACCCTGAATGCTGAAGAGCGCGCGGGTGGTGAGATAGACATAGGGGTAGAGGACGATCGCCATGATCGCGATGGCGCCGGGCAGGTTGCGCGGATCGGGGAACCAGTAGTCGCGCAGCGTGCGCCAGCCGGTGACGGCTCTCAGCCCGCTCTGCAGCGGCCCCTGAAAGCCGAGGAACTCCACATAGATGTAGGCCGTCAGATAGGTCGGCAGGGCCAGCGGCAGCACGAGCAGCCATTCGAAATGGCGCCGGCCGGCGAACTCATACTGTGTCACCAGCCAGGCGGTCCCGATGCCCAGAACGGCGCTGACGACGCCGACGCCGCCGAGCAGCAGCGCGGTCTGGACAAGCGCCGTCGGCAGCACGTTGGCCGCGAGGTGCGGCCAGATTTCCACCGCCTGCGACGATGACAGGGCCGTCGCGACGAGGGCCAGCAGGGGCGTCAGGACAAGGGCGGCGCCCAGCAGCGAGGCCAGGGCAAAACGCGTCGACGGCCGCCACGCGAATGGCGACCGTCCGGAGATTGCGAGCGACGTGCTCGGGCTCAACTGTCGAAGCCGACCTTGTCGACGAGATTGGCGGCGGGCTTGCGCTGCTTGGCGACCTCGGAGAGCGGCAGCTTGTCGGGCGTGATCGTGCCGAGCAGCTTCACCGCGTCGGATTCGGTGACGGCGGGGTTGACCGGAAACTCGAAGTTGCCGTTGGCATAGAGGGCCTGCGCCTTCTCGCCGAGCATATACTCGACCAGCTTGACGGCGTTGTCCTTGTTCGGAGCGTTCTTGGCCAGCGCCGCGGCCGAGACGTTCACATGGGTGCCGCCATTGGCGAAGGTCGTCTTGAGCGGCTTGATCGCGTCGAACCAGCCCTTCTGCTCGTTCTTCGCCTGGCTCATCAGCCCGATATAGTAGGTGTTGATCACGGCGACGTCGCAGAGGCCGGACTGGATGTCGCGGGCCACGTCGCGGTCGCCGCCGCCGGGCTTGCGGGCGGCGTTGGCGCGCAGAGCCTTGAGATAGGTTTCCGCCTTCTCCGGGCCGTTATGCGCGATGAAGGCCGCGAAGAACGCATTGTTGTAGGGGTGCTGGCCGGCGCGGATGCAGAACTTGCCCTTCCACTTGGGATCGGCGAGCTCCTCATAGGTGATGGCATCCTGGGCCACGCGGTCCTTCGAGGCGACGACGATGCGGGCGCGCTTGGTCAGCGTGACCCAGTTGTTGTCCGGGCGAAGCTGCGCGGGGACGATCTTGTCGACCGTCGCCGATTGGATCGGCTGGGTGATGCCGGCCTCGACCGCGGCGTTGATCTCACCGACATCGACCACCAGCATGACATCGGCGGGGCTGTTGGCGCCCTCGGCGCGGATGCGCTCCTGCAGGCCGTCCTTCAGGAAGACGGCATTGACCTTGATCCCGGTATCCTTGGTGAAGGCTTCGAGCGCGGGGTTGAGCAGGGCCGGCTCGCGGGTGGTGTAGAGATTGACCTCCTGGGCGAGGGCCGGCGCGGCCAGCAAGCAGGACGACAGCGCCAGGGCGTGGAGATGGGCTTTTCTGATCATTTTTACGCTCCGTCGGTGAAGGCGCCAAACGCGCGACGACCGAGCGTTAATGCGCCCCCGGCGAGGCTGTCAACGAAATCGTCCTTTTAAATCAGCGTGTTATAAGAATGTGAGCATAGTCTTTATTTGGACTAATTATAATAACACCGCCATGACCTTGGAAAGGCGAGAAGATTTCTCGATGAACCAGGTCGTACGCCTTTAGTCCAAGCCCTCTCTCAGCGTCAGCGTGACGCAGTCGTGATGGGGATCAGGCGCACTGGCGCATGCGAAGTCGGATCGAGAGACCCGCGCAGCACGGCATCGCTGACAACGTCGTCGTCCTGAAGCCTGGCCTCGCGAACCCGCATCTGCCGACGAAGGCTGCTGGCATCGGCCTCCATGCGCGAAATGCCGACCCGTTCGTCGATCTGCTGGCGCTGGCCCTTGGTCAGCTCGGAAGCTGTACGGAAGTCGCGGAAGTCGCGCCGGCTATAGGGCCAGCTCGATCCGCCGGCGAAAGTCGACACCTTGCCGTCGAGGACGACGCTGTCGCCCGGCCGCAAGGTGATGTCCCGCAGCAGCGAGATGCGGCGCTCCCCGGCCTGCACGATGGCGGGGCGGCAGGCGCGATCGGCCGCCTTCTCATGGCTGTAGGCCATGGGCAGCGCAGCATAGCGCTGCCCATCCGCGGCGACCGCATTGTCGATGCTGGTCGAGCCGGCGGCGGCCCGAAACACCTTGACCGGAATGCCGGGGTTCATCGCCTTGCACAGGGCGTCGTGGGCGCCGATGTCGCTCGCCGAACGCAGAAGGCCGAGCGGGGCATGGAAGCCGTCGCAGAGCCGCACGCAGAAGGTCTGCGCGTTGTTGGCGGAAACCAGGGCGGCTCCGGCATCGGCAGGCTTATGCTGCCGGTTCGCGACCTTCTTCGGAGCCTGCCGGAATGGGTTGATCTGGATCGGCGGGTGAGCGATGCGTCCGTTCGGCTGCATCTGCAGCAGGGGGAGGCGCCAGCCATTGCCGGCGGGAGCATAGGCAGTCGGGCGGGCCGATGCGTAGGAAGCGCTCTGCGCCGGGGCGCGTGCCGCCTTGCGCGCGGCTTCTTCCAGAAAGAAGGAGCGGATGCCGGCGTCGTCGTCGGCCTGGACCAGCGAGGCCGTCAGCACCATGCCGCCGGAGCCGATCGCGATGCCGAGCACGGTTACCGCGGCCCAGCGGCCGGCTCGCGACCGAGCGGACCTTGCCCTCTTGGCCGAGCCGACAGGGACAGCCTCGCCGTCACGGGGCAAAGCCCGCACGGGGACCTCACGGACTCGCAACATCGCGTCACTCCAACCTACGCTTGTTCCACCGTCCGCCGCCTTTTGGATGTAGTTTACTTTTCGTTAAGCTTCAACGCTTCCGCCCCGCTGGCGGGGGGAAACCCGCAGGATGATTAACGCCGGGCTGGGGTCTGCTGGTGGTCGCGCTCGCGATCAGAGTATGGCGAGCAGGACGCCGATCCACATCCCGAACAGGGCGATGACGCCGACGCCGTAGATCGCTCCGCGCAGCGGAAGCTTGTTGGGGCCGATATGGATGAGCGTGTGGACGACGCGGGTCGCGACGAAGAGCCAGGCCAGCGCGGCCATGACATAGCTCGTCGCATTGACCTCCATCGCCAGCATGATCAGCGCGAAGAAGACGACGGGCGTTTCGAACTGGTTCGAGAAGTTCGCGGAGGCGAGGCGGGCCGGGACGGGATAGCGCTCGGTCGAAACGTCGACGTCACCCGGGCGCACGGCGCCCGAGGTGAAGGCATCCTTCCGGCGCATGGCGAGGATGAGGCCGACCACGAAGATCCAGAGGATCATGGCCAGCGCCGGATAGACCAGCTTCAGTGTCATGTGTCGTGCTCCGCCCCGGCCGTCCGGCCCGCTTGTCGGGGCCAGACTGCACAAAGGCGCGAAAGGCTCAAGACCGGGTCGGGTAGTTCGGGCTCTCGCGCACGATCGTCACGTCATGGACATGGCTCTCGCGCAGGCCGGCGCTGGTGATGCGGATGAAGCGGGCCTTGTTGCGGTAATCCTCGAGGGTGCCGCCGCCGACATAGCCCATGGCGGCGCGCAGGCCGCCGGCGAGCTGGTGCAGCACGTTCGAGACCGGGCCCTTATAGGCAACCTGGCCCTCGATGCCCTCGGGCACGAGCTTCAGCGCGTCCTTGATGTCCTGCTGGAAGTAGCGATCGGCCGAGCCGCGCGCCATCGCACCGACCGAGCCCATGCCGCGATAGGCCTTGTAGGAGCGGCCCTGGTACAGGAAGGTTTCGCCCGGCGTCTCGTCCGTGCCCGCCAGCAGCGAGCCGACCATGGCGCAGGAGGCGCCGGCGGCGAGCGCCTTGGCGAGGTCGCCCGAATACTTGATGCCGCCATCTGCTATGACCGGAACGCCCGCCTTGCTGGCGGCCGAGGCGGCATCCATGATCGCGGTCAGCTGCGGCACGCCGACACCCGCGACGATGCGGGTGGTGCAGATCGAACCCGGGCCGATGCCGACCTTGACCGCATCCGCGCCGGCATCGATCAGGGCCTGCGCCCCGCCGGCGGTGGCGACGTTACCGGCGATGACCTGCACCGAATTCGAAAGCTTCTTCACCCGGCTGACCGCGTCGAGAACCTTCGACGAATGGCCATGCGCCGTGTCGACGACGATGAGGTCGACGCCGGCATCGATCAGCATCTCCGAGCGCTCGAAGCCCAGATCGCCGGTCGTGGTCGCGGCGGCGACAAGGAGGCGCCCCTGCGAGTCCTTGGCCGCGTTCGGATGGGCGACCTGCTTCTCCATGTCCTTGACGGTGATCAGGCCGATGCAGCGATAGTGATCGTCGACGACGAGCAGCTTCTCGATGCGGAACTGGTGGAGCAGGCGGCGGGCTTCTTCGGGATTCACGCCCTCGCGCACCGTGATCAGGCGCTCCTTGGTCATCAGCTCGGAGACGGGCTGGGCCGGGTTGGCGGCGAAGCGCACATCGCGGTTGGTGACGATGCCGACGAGCTTGCCCTTATGGCCCTGCGGCCCGCGCTCCACCACCGGAATGCCGGAGATGCCGTTGTTCTTCATCAGCGCCAGCGCGTCGGCCAGCGTCTCGTCCGGGTGGATGGTGATCGGGTTGGCGATCATGCCCGACTCGAACTTCTTGACGAGGCGCACCTGCGCCGCCTGCTGATCGGCTTCGAGATTGCGATGGATCACGCCGAGGCCGCCGGCCTGCGCCATGGCGATCGCCATGCGGGCTTCCGTCACCGTATCCATCGCCGAGGCGATGATCGGCAGGTTGAGCGAGATCGACTTGGTGAGCTTGGTGCGGATGTCGACATCGGCCGGCATGACCTCGGACGGGCCGGGCTCAAGCAGCACGTCGTCGAAGGTGAAACCGTCGCGAATCAGACCGTCGAGGGAAAGCGTCATCGTCAACTCCGACGCCGGGCGAAACCGGCTTTTCAAAGGGGCAGGGCGAAAGGCCCAATGCCGAGTTGACGAGGCCCGTTAGCATGCGCGCGTTGCCTCGGCTAGTGCGCGGGGCGGGATTCTTTTGCAGTGCAGAAACGACGCCGGCTCATGGCGGCGCCGTTTCGGTGTCTTTGCCCCGGTTCAGCGGGAAGGGCGCTGCGTGATCGGGGCAGCCGGCGCGTCCGGGGCAGCGCCGAAACAACCCGCCGAGTACATCGTGGTGCCTGCGGCATTGGCCATGCGCTGGCAGTCGGACTGATGCATGCAGTTGTTGTAACGGATGCTGTCGCCATAGCCCTGAGGGGCCGCCTTGTAGTCGCAGCCCGCGCGCCAATCGTTCGAGGCTGCGGACGCCGGACCCGTCATGGCTGCGCCGTAGGTAAGGCCGGCGAGTAGGGCGAGAGCTGCCATCCGGACGCTCATGGGCACCCGGCGCGAAAGGGTGGAAACACTTGAAACAGGGGTCATGTCAGCTTCTCCGGAAAGTTACGCCGCGCGCCCCTCGCGACGATCCGGACAAGGCCGGATGTCCGGAAAATGGGGCTTCCCGAGTGCGTCTAGGAGTGAGGCAAACGCATGGCAGATTTGTGCCATCCGACGGGCCATAAGCTCAGCGCATGACGGAAGCGCGTGACGAGCCGGCGAAACCGCCGGAAAATGCGACTCCGCCTCTCGTCAGACCGTAACCATCGCATTAATAGCCGAGCTTATGATTTCCACGCGCGCTCGCTTCACCGCGAGCGCGAAAGGTCACAGCCTTGCAACGCGCCAAACTGCTCCCCCTCATCGTCGCCTGCGCGTTGTTCATGGAGAACACGGACTCCACCGTGATCGCGACCTCGCTGCCGGTGATCGCGAAGTCGCTGGGCGAGGACCCGATCGCGCTCAAGCTCGCGCTGACCTCATATCTCGTCAGCCTCGCCGTCTTCATCCCGATCTCCGGCTGGATGGCCGACCGCTTCGGCGCGCGCACGATCTTCCGCTCGGCGCTCTGCGTCTTCATGCTCGGCTCGATCCTCTGCGCGATGTCGAATTCGCTCGGCGCCTTCGTCGGCGCGCGCTTCGTCCAGGGCATGGGCGGCGCGATGATGGTCCCGGTCGGGCGCCTCGTGATCCTGCGCAGCGTCAGCAAATCCGAGATCGTCGGCGCGCTCGCCTATCTGACGGTTCCCGCGCTCGTCGGCCCGGTAGTCGGGCCGCCGCTCGGCGGCTTCATCACCACCTATTTCGACTGGCGCTGGATCTTCTTCATCAACATCCCGATCGGCCTTATCGGCATCGTGCTGTCGACCCTGTTCTTCGAGGATATCCGGGAGGAGGATGTCGCGCCGCTCGACGTCAAGGGCTTCATCCTGTCGTCCTTCGGCTTCGCCAGCCTGATGCTCGGCCTCGCCACGGGCGGGCGGCATCTGGTGCCGCAATTCGTGTCCTATGGCTGCGTATTGGCCGGCGCGGCAGCGCTGCTGGCCTACTGGTTCCATGCCCGGCGCGTGCCTTACCCCGTGCTCAACCTGTCGCTGTTCCGGATTCCGACGTTCCGGATCGGCGTGATCGGCGGCTCGATCTTCCGCACCGGCATCGGCGCGATTCCCTTCCTGCTGCCGCTGATGCTGCAGCTCGGATTCGGGCTCGATGCGCTGCAATCGGGCCTGATTACCTTCGTCTCGGCGGCGGGCGCGCTGATCATGAAGACGTTGGCGAAGACGATTCTGGCGCGCTACGGCTTCCGCCGCGTGCTGACGTTCAATGCGGTGATCGGCGCGGCCTTCCTCGCGGCATCCGGCCTGTTCACGCCGACGACGCCGCACGCGATCATGCTGTCCGTGCTGCTGATCGGCGGCTGCTTCCGCTCGCTGCAGTTCACCGGCATCAACGCGCTGAGCTATGCCGACGTCTCCAACCGGGACATGTCGAGCGCGACCAGCCTGTCGAGCGTGGCCCAGCAGCTCTCGCTCAGCATGGGTGTGACGATCGGCGCCTTCGCGCTGGAGAGCGTCAACGCCTTCCACGGCGGCCAGGCCTTGGGAGCCGGGGATTTCTGGCCGGCCTTTGCGCTGGTGGGGCTCGTCTCGGCCTCTTCGGTGCTGTGGATGGTGCAACTCGCGCCAGATGCCGGCGCCGAGGTCTCGGGCCATGTCCCGGTCAGCGCCCGCAAGGTCACCGCCGAGGCGATCGCCGATCAGAAGCCGCTCGAATAGCACTTGGATCAAGTCCGTTGCTGGCTTCGATTGTCGGCAAGCCTTTGATCATGAACGTTCTAACGACGCGCGGCAGTCAGGTGTGTGCCACGGGCGCCTTGCTTTGGCGGCCGAATACAATCAGCCAGAACACAGCGCCGCCTAGCGCGCCTGCCGAAAATTTTTCCACGTAGGATCTGATTTTGTAGATTCGGCCGGCGGCAGTCAGAACCCCGTCTTTTACCAGCCAGACATTGTCGAACTTGGCACTGAAGCCGTCTGACGATGACAAAAGCTCTAGGAGCAGCCAAGGTAAGATTGCGGCGAGGCCAGCCGTCGTGCAGACGAAAGCAAGGCTGAGACGCCCGCAATCTCTTACGACCAAGTAGATAGGCAGCGCCAAGAACAGCGTCGCCGGGTAGGCGCCCACCGTCAACACAACCATAAATCTTCGGAAAAAACGGTCGTCGAGGCCGAACGCGTAAACGGCATACAGCGCACTTGCCGCAAGTGGTCCCAGCGCCATCGCGAACAAAACGCGCTTTAGTGAGGGCAAGTCCACCCCTTTCAAGCCCCGGTCTCAGCGCCAAGACCGGGCTCATCCGCCTTGCGCCTATACCCCGTGGCCAACACGTAGAGCTCCGACGAGTCGGAGCGGCTCGCAGCCGGCTTGACGTTGCGCACCGTGGTGAAGTCGCGCTTGAGCTGGGCCAGCAGCTCGGCGCTCTCGCCACCCTGGAAGAGCTTGGCGAGGAAGAAGCCGCCGGGCGACAGCACGCTGTGCGCGAATTCGACTGCCGCCTCGGCCAGCGCGATGATCTTGAGATGGTCGGTCTTCTTGTGGCCGGTGGTGTTGGCTGCCATGTCGGACATCACGCCATCGGCCGGTCCGCCGAGACGCTCGGTCAGCAGGGCCGGGGCTTCCTCGGCCATGAAGTCCATCTCGATCAGGTCGACGCCGGGGATCGGGTCGACCGGCAGCAGGTCGATGCCGACGATGCGCCCCTTGCCGTTCTCCAGCCCGATGCGCTTGGCCGCGACCTGGCACCAGCCGCCCGGAGCGCAGCCGAGATCGAGCAGGCGCTGCCCGGGCTTCAGAAACTTGTAGCGGTCGTCCATCTCCTCGAGCTTGAACGCGGCGCGGGAGCGATAGCCCATTTCCCTGGCGCGCTTCACATAGGGGTCGTTGAGCTGGCGCTCGAGCCAGAGCTGCGAGGAATGCTTGAGCTTGCCGGCCTTCTTCACCTTGACGCGCATGTCGCGCGCGCCGGCGGATTTTCCGCCGCCGGTCTTGCCGCCCGATTTTCCGGTACTCATGGTCTCAACCTATTTCCGCCGCCACCAGGCGCGGTCCTCGTGCATCATGCGCAGCAGCATGCCTTCGCGCAGTCCGCGATCGGCGATGCGCACGCGCTCGCTCGGAAAGGCACGGCGGATAGCCTCGAAGATCGCGCAGCCGGCCAGCACCAGATCCGCGCGCTCGCGGCCGATGCAGGCATTGGCCGCCCGGGCGGCATAGTCCATCTCGATCAACCGGTCGATGACGGCGAGGATGTCGCGCTGCTGCATCCACAGCCCGTCCACCTCGCGGCGGTCATAGCGCGGCAGGTCGAGATGGATGCCGGCGACGGTCGTCACAGTCCCTGAGGTACCGAGCAGGTGGAAGCCCTTGGCGCTACGCGCCGCTGCGGCCTTTTTCGCAAAGGGCTCAAGCGCCTGCGCGCTGTCCTGCACCATCCGCTCGAAGAGTTCGCGGCTCACCTGGATGCCGCCATAGCGTTCCGCGACGGTGACCACGCCGATCGGCAGCGAGGCCCATTCGCGGATGCGGGCGGCCGGGTCGCGCGCCTCGCTGCGCCCGCCGAGCCAGACGATCTCGGTCGAGCCGCCGCCGATGTCGAAGACGATGACGCTTTCCGCCGCAGGGTCCGTCAATGCCGCGCAGCCGGAGACGGCGAGAGAGGCCTCGGTGCGCTGGTCGATGATCTCGAGCGAGAGCTCGGCCTCCGCCGCGACGCGGCGGATGAAGTCGAGCCCGTTGGTCGCAGCGCGGCACGCTTCGGTGGTGACGAGCCGGGCGCGGGTAACCCCGCGATTCGCCATCTTGCCGCGGCAGATCTTCAGCGCCTCGACCGCGCGGTCCATGGCGGCATCGGCCAGCTTGCTGCTGGCGGCCAGGCCTTCGCCGAGGCGAACGATACGGGAGAAGGCATCGACGACGCGGAAGCCGTGCTGCGCTGGGCGCGCGATCAGAAGCCGGCAGTTATTGGTGCCGAGATCGAGCGCCGCGTAGGTCGCGATGGTCCGCGGATCGATCGAAGCCGGATCATAGGTCTTGAAAGCCGCGCTAACCGAAGCGGCGCCGGCCCGTTGCGGATCGGCGTTAGGTCTACGCGGCGGCGTCACATGCGTGACGTCCCGTTGCTGCCGGTCCTCGACCGCCACCTTTTCAATCCCTTGACCTGCCGGGCGCATCGGTCCGGCAGGGGCCGCGACGCAGCGCAGCCCGTTGCTTCGATGTTGAGCTAACTACAGCGCAAGCCCCATGCCAAGCGGAACCTTGCCGCGGCACCCTGCCGGCCTTGCGCGAGCGGGGGCTGATCGGCAGTGTCCGCCGGCCGGCATGCCGGCCAATCCAGATGAGGGCAGGGAATCGCCATGGCCGCCAGACACATCCTCGCCATCGATCAGGGCACGACTTCGTCGCGCGCGATCCTGTTCAACGCGTCCCTTTCGGTCGTCGCCACCGCCCAGCAGGAGTTTCCGCAGTATTTCCCCGCTTCGGGCTGGGTCGAGCATGAGCCGGAGGATATCTGGGACAGCGTGCTGGCGACGGCCCGCGAAGCGATGTCCAAAGGCCGGCTGGGCGCGAGCGACATCGCCGCCATCGGAATCACCAACCAGCGCGAGACGACGCTGATCTGGGACCGGCGGACGGGCCGGGCCATCCACCGCGCCATCGTCTGGCAGGACCGGCGCACGGCGCAGACCTGCGCGAATCTCGTCGCCGCCGGCCATGAGGAGTTGGTAGCTGCGCGCACCGGCTTGCGCATCGACCCCTATTTCTCCGCCACCAAGATCGCCTGGCTGCTCGACAATGTTCCCGGAGCCAGGCGCCGTGCGGAGGCCGGCGAACTCGCTTTCGGCACGGTCGACGCCTTCCTGCTCTGGCGTTTGACCGGCGGTGCCGTCCACGCGACGGACGCGACCAACGCCGCGCGCACCATGCTGTTCGATATCGGCCGCGGCGTCTGGGACGCCGAACTCCTCGCTCTCTTCGGAATCCCCGCCGCTATCCTGCCTGAGGTGCGCGATTGCGCCGCCCATTTCGGCGACACGGTGCCGGAGCTCTTCGGCTCGCCGATCCCTGTGCGCGGCATTGCGGGGGACCAGCAGGCGGCGACGATCGGGCAGGCCTGCTTCACGCCGGGAATGGTGAAATCGACCTACGGCACCGGCTGCTTCGCGCTGCTCAACACCGGCGACAAGCCGGTTCGCTCGAAACACCGCCTGCTCAGCACCGTGGCCTATCAGCTCGGCGGCAAGCGCACCTATGCGCTCGAAGGCTCGATCTTCATCGCCGGCGCGGCCGTGCAGTGGCTGCGCGACGGGCTCGGCATCATCGAGAAGGCGAGCGAGACCGGCCCGCTCGCCGAGGCGGCCGATCCCGAACAGGACGTCTATCTGGTGCCGGCCTTCGTCGGCCTGGGCGCACCGCATTGGGATGCGCATGCCCGCGGCGCGATGTTCGGCCTGACCCGCAATTCCGGGCCGCGCGAGTTCGCCCGCGCGACGCTGGAAAGCGTCTGCTACCAGACGCTCGACCTGATCGAGGCGATGCACGCCGATTGGCCGGAGGCCGGGCAGGGCGGGCGCTCGGTGCTCAGGGTCGATGGCGGCATGGTCGCCTCCGACTGGACGATGCAGCGCCTCGCCGACATCCTCGACCTGCCGGTCGACCGGCCGACGGTGCTCGAGACGACGGCGCTCGGCGCGGCCTATCTCGCCGGTCTCGATGCGGGGTTGCTGCCGGAGCCGGAGCGCTTCGCCGATCAGTGGCGGCTGGAACGGCGCTTCTCGCCGGCCATGGCTGCGAGCCAGCGCGAGCACAAGGTCCGGGGCTGGCATGACAGCGTAAGGCGGACGCTGAGCGCAAGGTGACCGAAACGCCAGCGCAGATCAGTAAGGCTCGGGAGACCATCGCCGACACTGTGGGCCGGGGCGAACTGCTCCAGCACGGAACCACGCCGTCATCCCGGGCCTGACCCGGGATCCATGCCGGAGCGTTTGCGAGGGATGGTCCGGCGGCCATAACCGTCGTCTTCTCGCCGGCGTTTGCCTCTCCGAAACGACTATCGGCGCATGTTCGGGAAGACTGTCGGCGAGGTGCGATGTGGAAACGTCTCTTTATGGACCCGTCAAGCGCTTCCTCGAAGGCTTGGGTTATACCGTCAAGGGAGAAATAGGCTCCTGCGATCTCGTCGGGCTTCGGGACAATGACCCGTCCGTGGTGGTGATCGGCGAGCTGAAGCTGACGTTCAATCTCGAACTCGTTCTGCAGGGCGTCGACCGACTGAGTCTCGGCGACGAGATCTGGCTGGCCGCCGAACTCTCCGCCAAGGGCAGGGGCCGCGAAAGCGATCCGCGATATCGCAATCTCTGCCGGCGGCTCGGCTTTGGAATGCTGGGCGTTTCCAAATCCGGCCGCGTCGACATCCTCGTGTCTCCGACCGCGCCGATACCGCGAAAGGATTCGCGCCGGCGTTCGAGATTGGTGGAGGAGCACAAGCGGCGTCAGGGCGACCCCGTCGCTGGCGGAGGTACGCGCAAGCCGATCATGACGGCCTATCGCCAGCAGGCGCTCGCCTGCGCCGCGGCGATGTCATCGGGGCCGCAGCGGCCGCGCGACCTCAAGCCATCCTTTCCCGACGCCCAGAAAATCCTGCGCCGCAATGTCTATGGCTGGTTCGAACGCTCCGGTCGCGGCGTCTACGCGCTAACCGAGACGGGCCGCAGCGCATTGGCAACGTGGCTGCCCCAGCCTTCGCCGCGGCAGGAGGAAAGCGTGGTATCCGCTTAGGTACTGACGATCAGCGCGCGAAAGGCGTGGGCTGGCGCAATTGTCAGTCTCAGAGATCTCTTGTGCGATCGGTCAGCGAGTCGATCGCCTCGTCCGCACCCTGATCCGTTTTCAGCACGCCCTCGCGCAGCACCTTCGTCGCCGCGTCGGCCTTCTTCGCCGGGTCGTCCGGTAGCGGCTTCGTTTCGGCGGTCGCTTCGAGCCCGATATCGTCGGGCTTCTTGCCATCCTTGCGTGCCGCTGCGGCGAAGGTTGCGAGAGCTTCCGGTTGCTTGGCCATATCAGCCTCCTGACTGCATCGGGAGCAACTCAGGCGCCGGATACGAAGTTCCGGAAACATTTAGGCTTCGTGCAGGAACGGATCGGCAAATGAGGGGTTGGGCTTCCACGAACCCCTCATTCTGGAGATGCGCCATGGCTATGACACCGAAGCCGCTGGACGAGATGTTTCTCGACATGCTCAAGGACGTCTACTACGCCGAAAAACAGATCCTGAAGGCGCTGCCCAAGATGGCCAAGGCCGCGACGGCACCCGAACTGAAGAAGGCCTTCGAGACCCATCGCGAGGAAACGGAAGGGCAGGTCGAGCGGCTTGGCCAGGTCTTCGAGATCATCGGCAAGGCGCCCCGTGCCAAGACCTGCGACGCCATTCTCGGGATTCTCGAGGAAGGCAAGGCGGTCATGGAGGATTACGCCGACAGCCCGGCTCTCGACGCCGGCCTCGTCGCCTCCGCCCAGGCGGTTGAGCATTACGAGATGGCGCGATACGGCACACTGAAAGCCTGGGCCAAGCAGCTCGGCCACAACGACGCTGTCACGCTCCTCGACGCCACGCTTGCCGAGGAAACCAAGACCGACAAGGCCCTGACGCAACTCGGCACGCCTGCAAATACCGCCGCCGTCGCCAAGGCCGCTTGAGGAATCGATCGCTCCGGCAACGGAGCCAGAGCGATCACCATCTCCGCGATCCCGGATCCTGCACCGCGCCAGTGCTTACCTCATAGCGGGCATCAGAATCAGATAGCGCGCACGCGGTGCTCGCCGCTCCGCCGTGAAGCAAGCCGTAGGTTCCCTTCGAGAGGCCGAGACGTAGGCGACCGCCCTACGGTCGGACCGAAATTTACAGGGTTTGGCCGCAAACCGGCGATAGCGCGGCGTGTGCGAATTTACCCCCACAATCGCGGCACGCACCGCAACGGCAGAAGCTCTAGCGATGTATCGACGATTTATCAGGCTGTGCGTCGCCACTGGATGAGTGGCTGGGGGACTAGGATTCGAACCTAGACAACCAGAGTCAGAGTCTGGGGTCCTACCGTTAGACGATCCCCCAACGACGAGGGCGCTGCAGTGGTGCGCCGCGTTGGTGAGCCGGGGTCTAATCAATGCGATCCGGCTTGGCAAGAGGCGAATTCACGACAAGTGTGAAACACGTCGCGGCATGATGACGATCACTCCGCGCGTCGGGACTGAGCAGGGCTCGGCAGGAGTGGCGTCGCGCTGTTTCGACCGTGGAGGCGGCAGAGGCGGCTATGGCGGGCCACCCTGCCGGGAAGCCAGGCACCCGGCCACACGCTCTGCCGGCCTGTGCCCAGCGCATGGAAACCGCCTTGCGCGGCGAGGGCCTCTTCGGAGAACATCGCGCCATGAATCAGAACGATGCCGCCGCCGCGCTCTCCGTTTGGGTTGCGCTTGAAAGCCCCACCAGCCATGCCGCCGGGCTGAACGGCATGATGGACCTTGTGCAGAAGGAGGTCGACGGACTTCCGATATCGGTCGAGCGCATTCCGGGACGTGACGGCCTCGGCGACATGGTCGTGCTGCGCGCCGGGCTCGACAACGGCCAGCCGACCGTCGCGCTGATGTCGCATCTCGATACGGTCCATCCGGTCGGCACCAGCGCCAAGGACCTGCCGGTGCGGATCGAGGGCGACAGGCTCTATGGCCCCGGCGTCTACGACATGAAGGGCGGTGCCTGGCTGGCCCTGCAGGCCTTCAAGCAGGTCGCCGTCGCCGGCAGCGCCAGGCGGCCCATGGTCTTCCTGTTCACGCCGGACGAGGAGATCGGCTCGCCGACCAGCCGCGGCGTGATCGAGGAGCTTGGCCGGGGATCGGCGGCGGTCCTCGTCACCGAGCCGGCGCGGCAGGGCGGCAAGATCGTCACCGCCCGCAAGGGCGTCGGCCGCTTCGATGTCAGGCTGGAAGGGCGGCCTGCCCATGCCGGCTCGCGCCATGCCGACGGCCGCAGCGCGATCCGCGAGGCCGCTCACCAGATCCTCACCGTCGAGGCGATGACAGACTATGCGCGCGGCATCACCACCAGCGTCGCGCTCGTCGGCGGCGGGACGGCGGCGAATGTGATCCCGCAGCACGCCTGGTTCAGCGTCGATTGCCGCGTCACTACGCTGGCCGATGGCGTGACGATGGAGAACCGCATCCTCAGCCTGACACCGCGAGATCCGGACGTTCAGCTCAAGATCACCGGCGGCATGAACCGCCCGCCCTATGAGAAGTCGGCGCCGGTGGCGGAGCTGTTCGAGACGGCGCGCCAGGTCGCCGCCAGGGTCGGATTAGATTTGCAGGACTGCCCGATGACGGGGGGTGGCTCGGATGGCAACTTCACGGCCGCACTCGGCGTGCCGACCCTCGATGGGCTCGGCATTGATGGCGACGGCGCGCATACGCTCCAGGAATATGCGCTGATATCCTCGATCGCGCCGCGTCAGGCGCTGATCAAGGGATTGCTGGATGCGATTTGAGGCGTTCCGGGTCGCGTCATTCTCGCGCGCCAGAGCCTGGGTCCTTTCCTTCTCCCCTTGCGGGAGAAGGTGGCAGCGCGTCAGCGCTGACGGATGAGGGGTCTCGGCGACGTGGTCGGTGAGGGCGGCGCGACCCCTCACCCCAGCCCTCTCCCGCAAGGGGAGAGGGGGCAGGGCGGGTTTCAGGCGCTCACCTGTCTCGGTCAGGCATCAAGTCGGATTTGAGAGTATGCCGGCCTTGTTCACGCTTCCGGTTCGGCCATGCCGCCGGCGGCGAGGAATTTCTCGAGCCAGTGGATGTTGTAATCGCCGTTCAGGATGTCCGGGTTGCGGACGAGCGTGCGAAACAGCGGCAGCGTGGTGTCGACGCCGTCGACGACGAACTCGTCGAGCGAGCGGCGCAGGCGCATCAGGCATTCGTCGCGGTTGCGGCCGTGGACGATCAGCTTGCCGACCAGCGAGTCGTAATGCGGCGGGATCGTGTAGCCCTGGTAGGCCGCGGAATCGACGCGCACGCCGAGGCCGCCCGGCGTATGGAACGAGGCGATCTTGCCGGGCGAGGGGCGGAAGGTCGCGGGATGCTCGGCATTGACCCGGCACTCGATGGCATGGCCCTCGATGACGATGTCGGACTGCTTGAGCGAGAGCGGCGCGCCGGCCGCGATCCGGATCTGCTCGTTGACGAGGTCGATCCCGGTGATCATCTCGGTGACCGGATGCTCGACCTGGATGCGGGTGTTCATCTCGATGAAGTAGAACTCGCCGTCCTCGTAGAGGAACTCGATCGTGCCGGCGCCGAGATAGCCGAGCTTGGCCATCGCCTGGGCGCAGACCTCGCCGATCCGGTCGCGCTCGCCGGCGTTGAGCGCGGGCGAGGGGCCTTCTTCCCAGACCTTCTGGTGGCGGCGCTGCAGAGAGCAGTCGCGCTCGCCGAGATGGATGGCATGGCCGCGGCCATCGCCGAGAACCTGGATCTCGATATGGCGGGGCTTCTCGAGATATTTCTCGATATAGACGGCGTCGTCGCCGAAATTGGCCTTGGCCTCGGTGCGCGCCGTCGAGAGCGCGACCGACATCTCCTCGACGCTGCGCACGACCTTCATGCCCTTGCCGCCGCCGCCCGATGCCGCCTTGATGATCACGGGGAAGCCGATCTCGGCGGCGATGCGCAGCGCTTCGTCGTCGTCGCTGACGCCGCCCTCGGAGCCGGGCACGCAGGGGATGCCGAGGCGCTTGGCGGTGCGCTTGGCCTCGATCTTGTCGCCCATGCTGCGGATATGCTCGGCCTTGGGGCCGATGAAGGTGATGTTGTGCCGCTCCAGGATCTCGGCGAAGCGGGCGTTCTCGGAGAGGAAGCCGTAGCCGGGATGGACCGCATCGGCGCCCGTGATCTCGCAGGCGGCGATCAGGGCGGGGATGTTGAGATAGCTCTCGCGGGCCGGCGGCGGGCCGATGCAGACGCTCTCGTCGGCGAGGCGCACATGCATGGCGTTGGCGTCGGCCGTGGAATGGACCGCGACGGTGGCGATGCCGAGCTCCTTGGCGGCGCGCAGCACGCGCAGCGCGATCTCTCCACGGTTGGCGATCAGGATCTTGTCGAACATCTTGAAACCCAGCCCGGCCCCAGCAGCGCCTTGCGCCCCGCTCACTCGATCACCAGCAGCGGCTCGCCGTATTCGACGGGCTGGCCGTCTTCGACGAAGATCGCGGTCACCTTGCCGGCGCGCGGGGCGACGATGTCGTTGAAGGTCTTCATCGCCTCGACCAGCAGGATGCGCTCGCCCTGCTTCACGACGCTGCCGATCTCGACGAAGGGCTTGGCCTCGGGCGAGGGGCGGCGATAGGCGGTGCCGACCATCGGCGAGGTGACGGCGCCGGGATGGGCGGCGGCCGGCGTCGGAGCTGCCGCTGCGATGGCCGGGGCGATGGCGGCCACCGGCAGCGGCGCTGCGGTCGGGACCTGCACGGTCGCGGTGATGCTGCGGGCGACGCGTACGCGCAGATCGCCCTTCTCGACCTCGATCTCGGTGAGATCGGTCTGGTTCAGGAGCTCGGCCAGCTCGCGGACAAGTTCGGGATCGATCGGGCTCTTGGTCGCCATGGCGGATATCACCGTCTTCTTCGGATTCTCGGATGGGCCGGCCGCAGCGCCGCCGCCCCGTTCATTTCGGTTTCAAGCGGCCTTCGCCGCCCGCTTTTCCAGCAGCGGCACGATGGCGTCGAAGGCCAGCTCGTAGCTCGCGACGCCAAAGCCGCAGATCACGCCGACGCAGACCGGCGCCATGTAGGAATGGTGCCGGAATTCCTCGCGCGCATGCACATTCGAGATATGGACCTCGATCGTCAGCGCATCGACGCCCTTGATCGCATCGCGCAGCGCCACGGACGTATGGGTATACGCCCCGGCATTGATGACGACGCCGGCGCCGGCCTGCCCGGCCTCCTGGATGAAGGTGACGAGCTCGCCCTCGAAATTGGTCTGGCGGAAGGTGAGGTCGACGCCCGCGGCCTCGGCCCGGCGCCGCAACCTTTCCTCGACGCCGGCCAGCGTGACCGCGCCATAGGTTCCCGGTTCGCGGGTTCCGAGAAGGTTGAGATTGGGTCCGTTCAGGACGTGGACGGCGACCATGGAAGGCGTTGATTCCGGCGCCGCGCCCGGGCGGCAGGTGCCGCCCTCATAAACGTTGCGGGGCGGCAGGGGAAGCCTGAACGGCGCCTGCCGGCCCGGCGTGTCTCGTCTCGCGGCAGCCCTGGGGCGATCAGCCGGCGCAGTCGGTCTTGCCGCAGCGGCGCACGGAGTCGATCTTCTGCTTCAGCGCGGCCTGGCCGACGGCACCGAACACGATCTCCTCGCCGACGATGAAGGCGGGCGTGCCGGTCAGGCCGAGACGGTCGCCGAGCGCGACGGTGTCCTCGATCGCGGCCTTGGTCGCAGGCGCTTCCATGTCCTTCTTCAGCAAGGCGACATCGGCACCGGCTTCCTTGGCGATCTCGAGCGCCTTGGCCGCGTTGACCTTGCCCTTCACGGCCATCAGCTTGTTGTGGAAATCGAAGTACTTCTGGCCCTGGAGCTGGTTCTTCGCGGCGACGGCGACGCGGCTGGCCTCGACCGAATCGGGTCCGAGGATCGGGAAGTCCTTCAGCACCACGCGCAGCTTCGGATCGGCCTTGGTGAGCGCGGTCACGTCCTCCATCGCCCTTTTGCAGAAGCCGCAATTGTAATCCATGAACTCGACGAGGGTGATGTCGCCCTCGGGGTTGCCGATGATCACGGAGGTCGCGGGATCGGTGATCCGGGCCTTCTCGGCGGCGACGGCGCTGCGCTGCGCCTCGGCCTGGGCCACCGTGTTGCGGCGCTCCAGCTCGACCAGCGCGTCCTGGATGATCTCGGGATTCTTCAGGATCGTCTCGCGGATCAGATCGGTCACCGCCTTGCGCTGCTCGGGTGAGAGAGGCTGGCCCTGCGCCATGGCCGGCGCGGCGGAGGCCGCGAGCCACAGGCCGAGCACGAGGCCGGCTGGCCGCAAGCAGGCTCGCGCCAGGCTGGTGAGGGTGCGGAAAGCCATCTCATCTTCCTTTCAAGGCCGCCGGCGGGAAAGCGGCGACGGAACAAAGCATTTCTGAGCGCGAGCTTGTGTGCCTTCGCCCCTTCAAGGTCAAATCACAGCTCTGACAGCAGCTTGCGGCAGCCATGTGGCTTTTGGACGCGCTGGTCGCGTTCTTGCTGCGGTCTAACAGGCCGGTGTGGCGCCCCTGTGATGCGATCGGGCTTGAAAGCCGCGCGTTTCGCGGCCAAACACGCCGCCGACCCCGACGCTCTTCAGCGAAAGCCTGCCATGATCGACCTCAAGACTCCGATCATTCCCGCGCTGGCGGCGCGGGCCGAACGTGTCGCGCCCTTCATCGTCATGGACGTGATGAACCAGGCGGCTGCGATCGAGCGGCGCGGCGGCTCGGTGGTGCATATGGAAGTGGGCCAGCCCTCGGCGCCGACCCCGGCCTCCATCCGTGCCGCGACCGCCCGCGCCCTGGAGCATGGCCGCATCGGCTACACGCAGGCGCTCGGGACGGATTCGCTGCGGGCCCGGATCGCACGTCACTATCGCGAAGCTTATGGCGTCGAAGTGCCGGCCGAGCGCGTCGTGGTCACGACCGGCTCGTCGGGCGGCTTCATCCTCGCCTTCCTCGCCTGCTTCCAGCCCGGCGCGCGGGTCGCGATCACGGCGCCGGGCTATCCGGCCTATCGCAACATCCTGATCGCGCTCGGCCTCGAGCCGGTCGCGATCGAAGTCGGCCCGGAGACGCGCTTCGCTTTGACGCCGGAGCTGATCGAGCGCGCTCATCGCGAGAAGCCGCTCGCCGGCGTGCTGACGATGAGCCCGGCCAACCCGACCGGGGTCGTGATGGCGCCCGAGGCGATCGCCGACGTCGCCGCCTGCTGCCGCAAGCTCGGGCTCTGGTACATCTCCGACGAGATCTACCACGGCCTGACCTATGAGACGCCCGCGACGACCGCGCTCGCGGCCGATCCGGACGCGATCATCGTCAACTCCTTCTCCAAATACTACTGCATGACCGGCTGGCGCGTCGGCTGGCTGGTGGTGCCGGAGCGGCTGGTGCGCACCATCGAGCGCCTGCAGCAGAATTTCTCGATCTCGGTGCCCTATCTCAGCCAGGTGGCGGGCGAGGCGGCCTTCGACGCGACGCAGGAATGCGAGGCGATCAAGGCCGGCTACGCCGAGAATCGCTCCTTCCTGCTGAAGGCCTTGCCGGAGATCGGGCTGGGGGACTTCCTGCCGGTCGACGGCGCCTTCTACATCTATCTCGACATCGGCCGATATTCGAATGATTCCATGAGCTTCTGCCGAAGCGTTCTGGAGGAGGCCGGGGTCGCGATCACGCCGGGGCTCGACTTCGACGAGGCGCGGGGTGCGCGCACGGTGCGTCTCTCCTTCGCGGGCTCGCTCGCCGAATGCGAGGATGCTGTCTCCCGCATCGGCGGCTGGCTCAAGAAGCGCTGAGGCTACAGCCCGGCACGCCACTTGCCAGAATCCGCGGAAGCTCCGCATTCTGCATCGTCGAGGACGAGCCGGAGGTAGGCCATGGACGTCGCAGCAGCTGGCGGGGCTTCTCCGAAGCGGGCTTCAGCCCGTCTCATCGGCGCTGTTGTCTTCGCCACGACCCTTCTGGCCAGTGCTTTTCTCGGCATCTCCAGCCCGGCGCGGGCCGAGACGCAGGCGCCCGTCGTGCTCAACCTGCGCGGCGACGAGACTCCCGAGACGATCCGCAAGATGGTCGATGCGCTGTCTGCTCCGGGCCGGCAGGTCGAAATCCGAGTTGGCGGGGTAGCCTCCACGGTCGAGCCCGCTGCCGCTCCGCAGGAGCCCGCCGCAAAGGCGAAGGCAAAGCCAAAGGCCGCCGCGCCCGCGCCCTCGATGGCGGACGAGGAGGAGAGCTTCCAGGCCGAGGTCAATGTGCTGGTCGACCGTTTCGTCGACGGCGTCGAATACAGCGCGACCTCGATCCCGACCGTCACCCAGCTGCCGGGGGATTGGGGCCAGGCCTGGCAACGCAACCTGAACGGCCGCAGCGGCCCGACGCCCGGATGGCGGGTTTTCGGGATCATCTGCCTTGCGCTCGCCATCGCCCTCGCATTCAGGATGGCGACCGCACGATGGTTCGCCCGCAAGCTGCGGCCCGCGGGGCCCGAATTCACACCCCGACTCATCGCCTCATCCTGGGGGTTGCTCCAGGACGTCGCGACGATCCTGCTGGCGCTGGCCGTGGCGCGGATCGCCCGCAACGCCTGGCTGCCGGAAAGCGATCTTGCGAATATCGCTCTCTCGACCGGTGCCAACGGCGCGGCGATCGGCGCGCTCTATATCGCCGTCGGTCGGTTCCTGGGGTCGCCCGGCGTACCGGAGCGGCGCATCATGCCGTTGCCGCGTGCCGAGCGGCATTTCCGGCGGCTCGTCGTCTATGCGACCCTGACGCCGATGATCGTGACTGGAATCCTGCTTGCACACCATGTCAGCTCCGGTCCCCGGCCGGTGACGGGGCTGATCGCGCTGACCGGGCTTGCCATCACGCTGTTCAAGATCTGGTGGTTCTACGACGGGCGGCACGATCTCGCGGTGCTGGTCCTGTCCGGATCGTCCGAACCCGGCCCGATCCGGCGCTTCATCGCGGCCGGAACGGCCTGGTTCTATATCGCCACGACGGCTGTGCTGTGGATGGTCAGCAGTGCCGCCGCGATGATGTCGAATGGCGGGCGCTGGGCCGAGGCTTCGGCCCTGACGCAGGTGGCCATCGTCATCATTCCGATCCTCGCCGTGGGAATTGCCAGCCTGCTTCGCTGCCATGCGATGCGGCAGGAGGCGGAACATGGCGCCACCCCGATGAGGCGCGCCGGCGGCGCGGCGCTGCGGGCCGCAGCGGTCGGATTGTTGTGGGCCGTCGGTTTCTTCATTCTGGCGCGGCTCTGGGCCGGGCTCCTCCTCGGCGTGAGCTCGGGACAGTTCGCCGCCGTCATGCGGCAGATCGCCGGTGTCGCCGTGTTCGCCTTCGTCGGCTGGGTCGCTCTGGTTTTCCTGCATGCCTTCTTCGAGGCCTACAAGCCGCAGCACCGGGTAGTCGGCCCTGGCGACGAGGATGTGGCGCATGAGGAGGGCGTGCCGAGCCGGCTGGCGACGGTGCTGCCGGTGCTGCGCGGCGTCGTGCTGGGCGCCGTGCTGGGCCTGACGATTCTCGTGGTGCTGTCGCGGCTCGGCGTCGACATCGGCCCGCTGCTCGCCGGTTTCGGCATTCTCGGCCTCGCGATCTCGTTTGGTTCGCAGGCCCTGGTGCGCGACATCGTCTCGGGCGTGTTCTTCATGCTGGAGGACGCTTTCCGCGTCGGCGAATATGTCGATACCGGCCGGCTAAAGGGCACGGTCGAGAAGATCTCGTTGCGCTCCATGCAGCTGCGTCACCAGAGCGGCCAGATCCACACCGTGCCCTTCGGCCAGGTCCAGTCGCTGACCAATGCCAGCCGCGACTGGGCGACGGTGAAGTTCAATGTCCGCCTCGACCATTCGGCCGATATCGAGCAGGCGCGCAAGGCCATCAAGAAGGTCGGGCTCGCCTTGCTGGAGGATGCGGAGTACGGGCCGCACTTCATCGCCCCCCTCAAGATGCAGGGCGTCGCGGATATCACCGACCAGGCGATCGTGATCCGGCTCAAGTTCACCGGAAAGCCCAACCAGGCCTCGATGCTGCAGCGCGAGGCGCTGAAACGGGTCTATCGTGCGCTGAACGAGGCCCACATCCCCTTCGCGTCCAACGCCGTCACGGTGCGCGGCGGCGAGGGCGGGTCGCAGAGCGGCGCGGCAGCAGCGATCGCGGCGGTGCCGCCACCGACCCCTCTCGCGCCGGCCGCGAGCTGAGCGACTACAGCAGGAAGAACAGGCCGAAACCGGCGACCGCCAGCCCGCCGCCGAACAGGCTGGCGAGGCGGGCGGCGCTGGCGATGCCGCCGCGCTCGGCCGTGCGGCCCGCACGTTCGGCATGGCCATGGGCCGCCTCGCTGCGGTACTGGCTCGCGTGGAGATCGGCCGTCATCGGCGGGCCGATTGGCCGATTGCCTTCGAGATCGATCCGAACCGCGATGAACAGGACCAGCAATCCGAGAAGCCCCACGCCGAACCAGCCGACGGCACGCCAGGCGAGATAGGCCGAAACGAGCAGCGCGACGGCGCACACGGCAATCAGAACGTCGCGCTCCCTGTTGCGAGGCGGCGGCATGGCTTCCTTTCCCGAGAGGCGACGAAGGCGGCGGTCATCATGGCCCGCCTTCCGAAAACTGCCAATGGGGCCGCCAGCCGATAGCACAAATGAAAAAGCCCGCTGCGGATCGCAGCGGGCTTCGTCTCTATGGTTTTGGTGCCTGGTGTTCAGGAGCGGCCGGCAAGCTTGTTCCACCAGCCGCCGCGCTTGGGCCGGCTCGGATCGGCCGGGGTCAGCACGACCGCGACGGGCTCCTCGACCGGGGCCGGGGCAGGCGCGGGTTCCGGCGCTGCCGTAGGCTCGGCCAGTGCCGCCGGTTCCTCGGCAGGCTGAGCCGCCGCAGCGGGCCTTGCCTCGGCGGGAGCGGCCTCGGCAGCAGCTTCCCCACCTTCGGTGATCGGCACCACCTTCTTGCGCGAACGGCTGCGCTTGGGCTTCTCGCCCTCCGCCGGGGCGGCTTCGGCGACGACCGCCTCGGCCTTCACCTGGGCTTCCTTGGCCTCGGTTTCCTTGGCGGCTTCCGCCTTCGGCTTGCGGGCGCGGCTGCGCTTCGGCTTGGCGGTCTCGACGGGGGCGGCCTCTTCCGCGGCCGGCTCCGTCGCGTCGATGGCAACGGCCTCGATCACGGTCTCGGCGACCACCTGATTGTCGTTGGACTCGGCAGCGTCCTCGCCGTCCTCGCCCTCGTCACCTTCGGCATCGTCGTCCGACTGGCTTCCGTCGAGCTGCTGGCCCTGGCCGTCACGCTCGCCGCCGCGCCGCCGACGACGCCGGCGCCGGCGCCGGCGGTTGCCGTCACGATCGCTTTCGCCGCGCTCGCCTTCACTGCGCTCGCCTTCGCCGCGTTCTTCCTGGGCTTCGGCGGCCGTCGTCTCGTTGCCGCCGGTCTCGGCGTCGAGCGCGGCTGCCTCGGCCGCCGCATCGAGCGCCTCGTCATCGACGTCGGAGGCGATTGCCTCGGCCTTGAAGCTCGTCGGAACGACGCGGGCTTCATTGCCGACGAACTCGCCGCGCTCGACCTCGAAGTAGCGCGTGCCGATCAGGTTGCCGTCGGTCGCGATCGTGATCGCGATGGCGAAGCGTGCCTCGAGATCGGCGAGATGGGCGCGCTTCTGGTTGAGGACATAGAGCGCGACTTCCGGCCGGGTGCGGACGGTCAGGTTGTGCGAGGCGCTCTTGATCAGCGTCTCCTCCAGCGCGCGCAGGATCTGCAGCGCGACGGACGGCGTCGAGCGGATCATGCCGGCGCCGGCGCAGTGCGGGCAGGGGACCGAGGAGCTCTCCAGCACGCCGGTGCGGATGCGCTGGCGCGACATCTCGAGCAGGCCGAAGGCGGAGATGCGGCCGACCTGGATGCGGGCGCGATCGTCCTTGAGGCACTCCTTCAGCTTCTTCTCGACCGCGCGGTTGTTCCGGTTCTCCTCCATGTCGATGAAATCGATCACGATCAGGCCGGCAAGGTCGCGCAGGCGGAGCTGGCGGGAGATTTCCTCCGCAGCTTCGAGATTGGTCTTGAGGGCGGTGTCCTCGATATTGTGCTCGCGGGTCGAGCGCCCGGAGTTGATGTCGATCGCGACCAGGGCCTCCGTCTGATTGATGACGATGTAGCCGCCGGACTTCAGCGTCACCGTGTTGGAGAACATCGCGTCGAGCTGGCTCTCGACGCCGAAGGCGGCGAAGAGCGGGGTCTGGTCGCGATAGGGCTTCACGCTCTTGGCATGGCTCGGCATGAGCATGCGCATGAAGTCCTTGGCCTCGCGATAGGCCTCGTCGCCGGCGACGTGAACCTCGTCGATGTCCTTGTTGTAGAGATCGCGGATCGAGCGCTTGACGAGGTTGCCCTCCTCATAGACCAGCGCCGGAGCGACGGAGGCCAGCGTCAGCTCGCGCACGCTCTCCCACATCCGCATCAGGTATTCGTAATCGCGCCGGATCTCGACCTTGGTGCGCGAGGCACCGGCCGTGCGCAGGATCAGGCCCATCCCATCCGGAACCTCGAGCTCCTGGGCGATCTCCTTGAGGCGCTTGCGGTCCTCGGCATTGGTGATCTTGCGCGAGATGCCGCCGCCCTTGCCGGTGTTCGGCATCAGCACCGAATAGCGGCCGGCGAGCGAGAGATAGGTGGTCAGCGCCGCGCCCTTGTTGCCGCGCTCTTCCTTGACGACCTGGACCAGGATGATCTGGCGGCGCTTGATCACCTCCTGGATCTTGTACTGGCGGCGCGACTGGCGGTGCGGACGCTCCGGCATGTCGTCGAGGGCGTCGCCGCCGCCGAGCTGCTCGGGCTGCTCCTCGGCATCCTCGCCATGATCTTCGTCGTCGCCATCCTCGGATGGCTTGCGGGCCTGTGTCTCGGTCTGCTCCTCGGAGACGGCCTCCGTCGACGACTCGTCCGGCGTGCCGGCTTCCGTGGTCTCGAAGGTCAGCGGGGCCGCGTTCTCGGCGACGTCCTCGCTCGTCGATTCCGCGACGTCCGGAGCAAAGAACTCACCGAAGGCGGGCGCGCCCTCATTGACCATGGCGGCTTCCTTGCCGTCGGTCTCGACGCGCTCCCCGGCATCCTCGCCATTGGTCTCGACCTCGGCCGAGACGGTCTCGTCGGCCACGGCCTTCTTGGCGCGGTTGTCGCGGTCGCCACGGCGACCGCGGTCGCGGCGGCCGCGCTTTTCGCGGCGCTCCTCGTCGCGTTCCTCGTCACGCTCGGCACGCGCCTCGTCGTCGATGAGCGCCTGCCGGTCGGCGACCGGAATCTGGTAATAGTCGGGATGGATCTCGGAGAAGGCGAGGAACCCGTGGCGGTTGCCGCCATACTCGACGAAGGCCGCCTGAAGCGAGGGCTCCACGCGCGTCACCTTGGCGAGATAGATATTGCCCCGGAGTGGCTTTCGGCTGGCGGATTCGAAATCAAATTCCTCGACGCGCGATCCGCGGACCACCACGACCCGGGTCTCTTCCGGGTGGGTGGCATCGATAAGCATCTTGTTGGCCATATGAAACTTCCATTGGCGCGGCTGCCGGAAGCCTCGCGGCTACGGATGGGAGTCCGCTGCCGCGGGCAGGGGCGCCGCGTTGAGGCCGGCACGTGCCGGCATGTTGCAGGAGGAGGAAAGCGGTCTGGACAGAAATGCGGCTCGGGACGGCCACTCGGGCTGAAAGCCCGGCGCGGTCCCGCAGGTTCGGACGGTTCACCGTTGGTGCTAGCGGCGTCGTAAGCCCCGTCATCTGTCCTGACCTGCAATGCACCCGCCTCACGGCCGGGCCCATCGCGTTTGCACGCTCGCGAGACAGGGCGGGGCGCAGAAAACTCGCAATCCCCATACCAACCGTCTGCGGACGATCCGTTGCGGCCGTCCCGCCGCTGCCGCTCCCGGAGGAGAAGGCAGCACGACCTGCTCCGGACGCCGACGGATATCTCGATCCGGGTGTGTCCCATGGGCAGGCTGACAGGCAGCCAATTCCATTACAGACAGGTGATGGTGATTTGCAAGTCACATGACGGCTGCATTTCGCCGACCACCGCTCCGAGGCGGTTCACGCCCTGTGGAGGAGATGGTAACCGCCTCTTAAGATTTCACCCCCGTTATGGTTAAGCCTTGGTGACGACAGACGGGATTTTACAGCTGTTTTCGCGCATCAGCCACGCCGCTCGGGGTCGCCGCGATAGCTTGCCGCGCGGTTTCGCATGGCGGGCCGCCATCGTTGCGGCCGCCTGCGGTCTCGCGATCGTCACATCGCGTGCATGGGCCGAGGGCAAGCCGCAGAGCGAATATCCGGTCGCAACCGACGCCCGCATCGAGCAGAGCGGCGAGAGCGTGCGCTTGACCATGATGCTCTCGTCCATCGTGGAGGTCGATGCCTGGGTGCAGGCCTCTCCCGATCGCGTCATCGTCGAGATGCCCTCGACCAATTTCCAGATTCAGCCCAGTGCCAGGAAGGCGGCCGGTTTCGTCAGCGGCTATCGCTACGGCTTGTTCACGGCCGACAAGGCGCGAATCATCATCGACCTGGCCCAGCCCGCGACGATCGCCAGGACCGAGATGAAAACCGTGCGTGGCGGCTTCGGCGAGCTGACGATCGAGCTCAGGAAAGCGGCGCGGGCCGAATTCCTGGCCGAAGCGGGCAAGGCGAAGAAGCCCCAGGAAGCCGCGGCGCTCCCCGTCATGCCGGCCATGCCTTCCAAGCCTGCCGGCGAGTCGCGCCGCACCATCGTCATCGATCCCGGCCATGGCGGCATCGATCCGGGTACGCTGGTCGCCTCCATCGCCGAGAAATCGGTCGTGCTCGCCTTCGGCAAGGCGCTCAAGGAACAGCTCGAGGCCAGCGGTCGCTACCGCATCGTGATGACGCGCGACGACGACCGGTTCGTCGCGCTGTCCGAGCGGGTGCAGGTCGGGCGTGCCGAGCAGGCGGATCTCTTCATCTCGATCCATGCCGATTCGCTGGTGCAGGCGCAGGATGTGCGCGGCGCCACGGTCTATACGCGCTCCGAACGGGCGACCGACGCCGACGCGGCCAGGCTCGCCGCAAAGGAAAATGAGGCCGACTCTGCCGCCGGCCTGGAAACGAGCGAGGAGGTCCAGGACGTCGCCGGCATCCTGATGGACCTCGCCCGCAGGGAGACGCGGACCTTCTCCGGCGTCTTCGCCCGCAATCTCGTCGACAAGCTCGGCGGCTCGATCAAGATGCACAAGATCCCGCTGCGCTCCGCGCGATTCTGGGTTCTGAGCGCGCCGGATGTGCCGTCGGTGCTGATCGAGCTCGGCTATATGTCGAGCCCGAAGGACGCCGAACTGCTGAACTCGCCGGAATGGCGGGGCAAGGCCGTGACGGCGGTTTCCGGTGCGATCGACAATTATTTCGCACGCGAACGCGCCTCTGTCGGGCGGGCGGCGGAGAACCGGAACTAGCGCAGGCCGAGCGGGCGCTTCCGTTACTGTGTCGGATCCTGCGAAATGTGGTCTCAAGGCCACGGTTCCGCCATCTACGTCATGTTATAGCTGTGGTTTGCGAAGCGCCCCGATTTGGCGCCGCCGGTTGGCAGATATGGGGTCCAGGGCCTGAGATGCGGTTCATTCTGCGAATCTTCGGATGGTTTTTCGCCGCCGGTGCTATCGCCTTCGTGATCGGTGCTGCCGTGGCCGGCGGCCTGATCTGGCATTACTCTCAGGATCTGCCGGACTACGCCCAGCTCCGGAACTACGAGCCGCCGGTGATGACCCGCGTCCATGCGGGCGACGGCAGCCTGATCGCGGAATACGCCCGCGAACGCCGGCTTTATTTGCCGATCCAGGCCGTGCCGAAGCTCGTCGTCGACGCCTATATCTCGGCCGAGGACAAGAATTTCTACAAGCATATGGGCGTCGACCCCGAAGGCCTGGTCCGCGCCGCGATCTCCAATTACCGCAACCGCAGCGCCAATCGCCGGCCCCAGGGCGCCTCGACCATCACCCAGCAGGTGGCGAAGAACTTCTTCCTGAGCCCCGAGCAGTCGATCGAACGTAAGATCCGCGAGGCGCTCGTCGCGCTGAAGCTCGAAGCGACCTACTCCAAGGACAAGATCCTCGAGCTCTACGTGAACGAGATCTATCTCGGTGCGCCGGCGCCGGGGCAGGGCAGTTACGGCATCGCCGCGGCCGCGCTGAACTATTTCGGCAAGTCGGTGCATGAGCTCAACCTGCAGGAGGCGGCCTATCTCGCCGCGCTCCCGAAGGCGCCGTCCGACCTGCACCCCTTCCGCAACCGCGACCGCGCGATCGAGCGCCGCAACTACGTCATCGATCGCATGGTCGAGAACGGCTACGTCAAGCGCGAGGTCGCCGAGGACGCGAAGAAGCAGCCGCTCGGCGTCAATCCGCGCACCGTTTCGCCGAACCAGATCGCCGCCGGCTATTTCGCCGAGGAAATTCGCCGCGAGCTGCAGGACCGCTACGGCGAGAAGAAGCTGCTCGAGGGCGGCCTCTCCGTGCGCGCCACCGTCGATCCCAAGACCCAGCTGATGGCGCGCAAGGCGCTCGTCGACGGTCTCGTGCGCTTCGACGAGGCGCGTGGCTGGCGCGGCGCGATCCAGAAGCTCGATGTCGGCCGCGACTGGGGCGCCGCGATCGGCGAACTGCCGGTGCTCGGCGACGTCTCGCCCTGGCGGCTCGCCGTCGTGCTCGATGTGAACGGCGACAGCGCCAAGCTCGGGCTGCATCCGCTGCGCGACAATGCGGGCCACCTCAACAAGGAACGCCAGACCGTCACGCTGGCTGCCGAAGGTATCAAATGGACCCGCCGGGCGCGGGTGTCCCAGGCGGTTTCGGTCGGCGATGTCGTCTATATCGAGCCGATGGACACGCGGCCGGGCTTCGCGCGCCTGCGCCAGCTGCCCGAGGTCAACGGCGCAATCGTGGTCATGGATCCGTTCTCGGGCCGCGTGCTCGCCATGGTCGGCGGCTTCTCGCACGACCAGTCTGAGTTCAACCGCGCGACGCAGGCGCTGCGCCAGCCCGGCTCCTCCTTCAAGCCCTTCGTCTACGCCACGGCGCTCGACAACGGCTACACGCCGTCGAGCATCATCCTCGACGCGCCGATCGAGATCGATCAGGGGCCGGGGCTGGGGATGTGGCGGCCGGAGAACTACGACGGCAAGTCGACCGGTCCGCGCACGCTGCGCTACGGCATCCAGTTCTCTAAGAACCTGATGACCGTGCGGCTCGCCAAGGATGTCGGCATGCCGCTGATCGCGGAATATGCCCGCCGCTTCGGCGTCTATGACGATCTCCAGCCCGTGCTGTCGATGTCGCTCGGCGCCGGCGAGACGACGGTCATGCGCATGACCGCGGCCTATTCGATGCTGGTCAATGGCGGCAAGCGCATCCGCCCGACCCTGATCGACCGCATCCAGGACCGTTCGGGCTCGACCATCTTCCGTCACGACCAGCGCGTCTGCGAAGGCTGCAACGCCGATAAATGGGCGAACCAGTCCGAGCCGCGCCTGATCGACAACCGCGAGCAGGTTCTCGATCCGCTGACTGCCTACCAGATGGTCTCGATCCTCGAAGGCGTGGTCAATGCCGGCACGGCGACGGTCGTCAAGTCGGTCGGCAAGCCGCTCGCCGGCAAGACCGGCACGACCAACGACGCCAAGGACGTCTGGTTCGTCGGCTTCTCGCCGGACCTCGCGGTCGGCGTCTATATGGGCTTCGACAAGCCCAAGTCCCTCGGCACCTCCGCCACGGCCGGCCAGTATGCCGCGCCGATTTTCCGGGATTTCATGACGGTCGCGCTGAAGGAAAAGCCGGCGACGCCGTTCCGCGTGCCGGCCGGCATCAAGCTGATCCGCGTCGATCCTCGCAGCGGCATGCGCGCCGGCGGTGAGGGCGGCATCCTCGAGGCTTTCAAGCCGGGCACGGCGCCGCCGGACAGCTATTCGGTGATCGGCGCCGCGGGCGACGGCAGCGCGCCGCTGTCCGTCGGCCCCAGCGGCGGCCGCGCCGTCGGCTCGGGAACCGGCGGCCTCTACTGAGCCAGCCCAGCGTCTTCTCGATGCCCGGAGCACTGCTCCGGGCATTTCGCTTTTTCGAGCCAAGCTTCGCTGCAATGGCGGGCTCAGGTCGAGGGGGCGTTTACAGCCGCGGCTTTCACCCCTATCTCAACGCTCGCACAGAGCTCACAAGGACGTTTCGACGGAATCATGCGCCCCGAAATCCAGACGCAACTCGATAACGCCAAGCAGTCGATCGGACTGCTGAGGAGGCATCTTTGACTGGGATCAAGCCCAGCGCCGCCTAGCGGAACTCAACGCCCTCTCGGAGGGGCCCGATTTCTGGAACGATGCCGAAGCTGCGCAGAAGCTGATGCGCGAGCGGACCGGGCTGGAAACCCAGATCGAGGGCATCACCAAGCTTGAACGCGAACTCGATGACGCGTTGACGCTGATCGAGCTCGGCGAGATGGAAGATGACGCGGCGACCGTCACCGAGGGCGAGCAGGCGATCAAGGCCGTGCAGGACGAGGCCGCGCGCCTCCAGGTCGAGACGCTGCTCTCCGGCGAAGCCGACATGCTCGACACCTATATCGAGATCCATCCCGGCGCCGGCGGCACCGAGAGCCAGGATTGGGCCGAGATGCTGCTGCGCATGTATCGGCGTTGGGGCGAGCGGCGGAAGTTCAAGGTCGAGACGCTCGAATATCAGGACGGCGACACGGCCGGCATCAAGTCGGCGACGCTCCAGTTCAAGGGCCACAATGCCTATGGCTGGCTGAAGACCGAATCCGGCGTGCACCGTCTCGTCCGAATCTCGCCCTTCGATTCGAACGCGCGGCGTCAGACCTCCTTCGCGTCGGTCTGGGTCTATCCCGTCGTCGACGACCGCATCATCATCGATGTGAAGGAGTCGGACTGCCGGATCGACACCTACCGCGCCCAGGGCGCCGGCGGGCAGCACATCAACACCACCGATTCGGCGGTGCGCATCACTCACCTGCCGACGGGGATCGCGGTCTCCTGCCAGCAGGAGCGTTCGCAGCACAAGAACCGGGCCAAGGCCTGGGACATGCTGCGCGCCCGGCTCTACGAGGTCGAGCTGAAGAAGCGCGAAGAGAAGGCCAATGCCGAGCAGGCGTCGAAGACCGATATCGGCTGGGGGCACCAGATCCGCTCCTATGTGCTGCAGCCCTATCAGCTCGTGAAGGACCTGCGCACCGGAGTGGCCTCGACGGACCCTTCCGAGGTGCTTGACGGTGCTCTCGACCCGTTCATGGAGGCGTCGCTGGCCCAGCGCGTCTACGGGACCGAGGTCGAAGTCGAGGATATCGACTAGAAGGCTGCCCGCTTCCTAGCCGGGCCCGCGCCGTCATCCCGGGCTTGACCCGGGATCCATGCCGGAGCGGTGCCCGTCAAGGTTCAGGCGGGGATACCGGCTCTCCGCTTCGCTCCGCCGGGATGACAGCGTTCCCCTGAAACAGAAAAAGCCGCGCGGGTTGCGCGGCTTTTTTGTTGCGGCCTGAACTCAGAGAGCGTTCGCGAGAAGCTTGCTGCCGGCACGCAGGAAGCGCGTCGGATCCACCGGCTCGTCGTTGATGCGGGTCTCGTAGTGCAGGTGCGGACCGGTGGAACGGCCGGTCGAGCCGACCCGGCCGACCACTGAGCCGGCCTTGACCATCTGGCCGACCGAGACCGAGATCGCCGACATATGGGCGTAGCGCGTGCTCAGGCCGTTGGCGTGCTCGACCTCGACCATGTTGCCGTAGCCGCCATTGTACTCCGCGGCGACGACCTTGCCCGGCGCCGTGGCGACGATCGAGGAACCGGTTTCGGCCCGGAAATCGACGCCGGTATGCATGGCGAGCCCGCGGGTGAAGGGGTCGGTCCTGTAGCCGAAATTGGAGGTGAAGTCGTGGTCGCCGGCCATCGGCCGGCCGAGGGGCAATTGCTCGATCGCGCCGCGCAGGCGCATGACCGAGGCCATGCGCGGCTGGAGCGCGGTCAGCGTCGCCTCGAACGGACCGGCCGAGGCGTCGAGCTTGACCGGGACGAAGGGGCCGCCCATGCCGCCGGCCGCATTGCCGGGCGCCGCCAGTCGTTCGACATCGAGCCCGGTCTCGGCAAGGCTGCTGCGCAGCCGCTTCTGGGTTGCCGCCAGCGTCTCGTCCATCTCCTTCAGCGCCGATATCTGGGCGTCGGAGGTGCTGGCGATAGCCTGGTCGAGTTTGGTCAGGGTCGCTTCGACGCGCTTGGCGGGCGGCTCGGCCGGAGCCTCGCCCGACTGCCAGCCGCCCGACGGATTGGTTTCGGCGCCGCGCAGCGGCGGCGTATCCGGGGCCGGCATCGGCTTGCCCGGCATGATCGGCGCGAAGCTGGTGACGCCAGAGGCACGGATCGGCTCGTCGGGCTTGATGACCCGCGAGCGCAGCGGCAGCTTCGCAGCCGGCAGCAGCCCGCTCGACTGCAGCGTGTCGGTGAGCGCGGTGACGAGCGACTGGCGCGATTCCAGTTCGGCCTGGCGGATCGCGAGTTCATCGACGCGGGATTCCACGCCGTCCTGATCGAGCAGGGCGCGGCTGGCATAGCGATCGATATCGGCGCGCAGGCCGGCGATCCGATCTTCGTAAGCGTATTGGCGTGTCGTCTCGCGGGCGATCAGCCGCGCAGCGAGATCGTCGCGGCTCAGGATGTACCACCCCGCGGCGCCCGTGCAGGCTGTCGTCAGGGTCAGCCATGCCAGCCCGGCGAGCATCGTCGAGCGGCGGATCGTGTAAGTCTTGTGGGTGACCAGGCCGACGGTCGAGAGGACAGGGCCCGTTTGTGGCTGATTATGCATACGCGGAACCGGAAAGAACGCTGCCGATACCGTCATTAGAGATTGTTAGGGTTAATCTTTCGCAAATCCGGCCGGTGCCGGCTCACAATTCCTGAGCGGCAGCCAGCACCTCGTCGGCATGGCCGGTGACCTTGACCTTGCGCCAGATACGGGCGAGGCGGCCGTCGGCGTCGATCAGGAAGGTCGAACGTTCGATGCCCATATATGTACGGCCATACATGCTCTTCTCGACCCAGATGCCGTAGGCGGAAGCGAGCTTCTGCTCCTCATCCGCCAGCAGCGCGAAGTCCAGCTCATATTTGCGCTTGAAATTGCCGTGACGTTGCACGGAATCCGGCGAGACGCCGATGATCTCGGTGCCGCGTGCGGCGAAGGCCTGGCGCAGGTGGTTGAAGGCGATCGCCTCCTCGGTGCAGCCCGGTGTGTTGTCCTTTGGATAGGCGTAGAGCACGATTTTCCGGCCGCGCAGCGCGGAAAGGCTGATTTCTCCGCCGCCGTCGCGGGGCAATGTGAAATCCGGCGCGGGATCACCTTCCTGCAGTGGCATCGCTTCTGCCTTCCTTTCGTCGCCTTCTCGCTGCATGGACCGCGGCACTGTAAGCAGGCCAGCGACGTCATCGGTCAGCGAAGGATGTGGCAATCCCTTCCGGATTGCCGAATCGCTTCATCTGCCCGCATCGACATGGATGACGTCTCCCGGGATTGCGGCAAGGGGCGAACGGACGCACCCTGTGCAGACCGATACCGGCGCCGAGAAGGACCACGCGGATTTTGTCGGACCAGGACGTTCAGGCCGCGGCTTCGGGGCAGGCAAAGACGCAGCCCGCAGGCGAAGATTGCGACATCGAGATCGTGAAGCGCGGCGCAAAGGCCGGGCTCGCGACGATCTGCGTCGCTGTCACGGTCGCCGTCCTGGTTCTGGCTGCGGCGGGAATCACGCTCCTGGTGACGGGGATCGTTCCGCTGTCGGGCCTCGAGGGTCGGATCTCGTCCGCGATCGAGGAGCGTCTGGGGCCGGGTTGGGAGGTCGAGGCCGCCGCCGCCGAGCTCAGCCGCATCGACGGCCACTCCCAGCTCAGGGTTCGGCAGGTTTCGTTCCGCCATAGCAGCGGCGCCGTCATCCGCGCGCCCGAGGCGGTTCTGGGCTATGAGCCTCTCGCCCTGCTCAAGGGCGATATCCGGCTCGTGTCGGTCGACCTGCGCGGCGTCAATGTCCGCCTCGGGGTGAATAAGGACGGGGCTCTCGTCATCAATGCCGATTCGGCGCCGGTCGAAGCCCCGCCGCAGCCGACCTTGCCCGACGCGGCGCAATGGAACGCCTTCACCGGCATCATGGGCGCGATCTCGACCCTGGCTCGCGGCGACGGGCTGCTCGGTGCGCTCGAAACCGCCGGCATGAATGGCGCGCGCCTGTCGCTGGTCGATCCCGATGGCCGCCAGAAGGCGGGGCTCGAGGATGTCGAGATCCGCCTGACCCGCAACGGCGAGCGCGGCACCCGTCTGTGGATGAAGGGGCGCACCGGCCAGCGCTGGAAGGAGCTGGCGGTCGACATGTCGACGGAGGCCGACGGCACCCAGCGCGCCGATATCGACATCCTGCGCTTCGAACCGGCCGAGGCGGTCGCGCTCGCCTTCGGCACTGGCGGGCTGATCGTCGAAGGCATGCCCATGCAGGGCAAGGCGACGCTCCGCCAGACGCCGGACGGCCGCAAGTCGATCACCGCGCAGATCGACGTCCACTCGGGCACGCTGAAGTTCCCGGAAAGCCCGATGCCGCCAGTGGTTGTCGATTCGGCACGTTTCGAGCTGGCGAGCGGGGCCGACCTGACGCAGCTCGACATCCGCAGCGCGGAACTCAAGGCCGGAGCGACGCAGCTCAAGGCCAAGGGCTCGCTGCGCGAGGACGATGGCGGCTGGCGGCTGGCCCTCGACGCAGGCGGACAACTCGCCGGGCTCGATGCCGACCCCGCCGTTCAGATCGACAGCCTCAGGGCAGCGCTGAAGATCGATCCCGCCAATGGCGCTCTGACGATCGAGGAGGCCGCGATCCGCGGACCGGCCGCGACCGTCGACATGACGGCCTTCATCCAGAAGGTCGGCGATTCCCCGCTGCAACGCTTCGCGATCAAGGCCGCCAACTCGGATGCGCGCGCGCTCCTGGCGATCTGGCCCGAATTCACCTCGCATGATGTTCATCGGACGTTGCGGCGCCAGCTCGCTGCCGGCCGGATGAAGTCGCTCTCCGTCGATCTCGATCTGGCGCCGGAGGATCATGCCCGCCTGATCCGTGGCCACGGCCTGCCGGACGGCGCCCTGTCGGTCGTCATCGATGCCGATCAGGTTCGCTACCTGCCCGATCCGGGCCTGCCGCCGCTCGCCGATGCCACAGTCACCGGCAAGGTGACGGGCCGGACCGTTCAGCTCGCGGTCGGCAAGGCGACGGCCGAGCTGGGAAATGGCCGGCAGTTGCAGCTCAGCGAAGGCAGCTTCGCGATGCCCGATTACGCGGTGCGGCGGGCGCAGGCGCGCATCGGCTTCCGCTCGCTGGGCTCGATGGACGGGCTGGCCGCGCTGTTCGCCTTCCCGGCGCTCAAGGATTTCAACCTCGGGCAGATCGATCCGAGCGCCGTCAAGGGAAGCAGCGACATGAAGGTCGTGATCACCTTGCCGCTGGCGGACGATTTGCGGCCGGACGAGGTCGCGGTGACCGGGTCGGGCACACTGTCGAACGTCAGCTCCGATACGCTTCTCGGCACGGAGAAGCTTGAGGGCGGTAACCTGTCCGTCAATGTCGATCGCAATGGCCTTGTCCTGCGCGGCGATGCGCGCATCGGTGGCGACAAGGGAACCATCGAGTTCAGGCAGAACGGCAAGGGGCAGGGCGAGGCCATCCTGCAGCTCAATCTCGATGCAGCCGCCCGGCAGAGGCGCGGCTTCGGCACGGATTCGGGCGTCTTGGGCACGCTTCCCGTGAAGGTCGCGAAAACCTTCGGCAAGGGCGGCGATGGGCCGCCGCGCGTCGAGATCGACTTGACCAAGGTGGCGTTGGACGGCGTCATTCCGGGCCTGAACAAGCCGGCCGGGCGCGCCGGAAAGATCAGCTTTCTCTATGTAGCCGATCCCGACGGCCCGGATCTCGATGACTTCACGTTCGATGCCGGATCGGCCCTGATCAAGGGGCGCGTGGAGCTGAACAAGCAGAACGGCCTGGATGTGGCGAGCTTCTCGCAGTTTCGGTTGTCGCCCGGCGATAACCTGAAGCTCGACGCGCGGCGGGACGGCAACGTCACGAAGCTCACGGTGCGCGGCGCCGTCGCGGATCTGCGCCCCTTCATCAAGGATATCCAGGGCGCGGCGCCGTCGGGCAAAGGCGGCGACAAGTCCGGGACGAAGGGTGCGGATTACGATGTCGACCTCGACGTGCCGATCCTGACCGGTTTCAACAACGAGGCCATCACAAACGGTACGCTCAAGCTTGCCAAGCGTGGCGGGGACCTGCGCTCCATCAATTTCCACGGGCGGATCGGCAAGGCCGAGGTGACGGCGAAACAGGGGCGCCAGAACAACCAGCTCGTCGTCCAGTCAGAGAATGGCGGTTCGTTCCTGCGCTTCCTCGATCTCTACAACAAGGCCTATGGCGGCGACCTCATCCTGACCATGGGCGCCGGCGAGAACCAGAGCGGCGACCTGCTGTTCCGGAACTTCATCGTGCGCGACGAGCCGGCCCTGCGCCGCGTGGTCGGCGCCCAATCCGCGAATGCCTTTTCCGGCGATCGCCCCGAAGAGCAGCGCATCGATACCACCGAGGTGGCGTTCACCAAGCTCAAGGCCGAGTTCACGCGCTCGGCCAGCCGCCTCGACGTCTCCGACATGGTGATCTGGGGCCACCAGGTCGGCTTCACCCTGCAGGGGCATGTCGACTACGGCCGCGACCGGGTCGATATCGGCGGCACGTTCGTGCCCGGCTATGCCTTCAACAACGCCTTCGCGCAGGTGCCGGTGGTCGGTGCACTGCTCGGCGGCGGCAGCCAGTATGGCGGGCTGTTCGCGGTGAATTTCCGCGTCTCCGGCCCGGCGAGCGCGCCGACCATGTCGATCAACCCGCTATCGGCGATCGCACCCGGCATCCTGCGCCGCTTCGTCGACCCGCTCGGCGGCGCGCCGGCGCAGCGCCCGGTCCAGCCCGGCCAGGCGCCGCTGCGTTGAGAGGTTCCGCCGCGGCTTATTCCGGCCGCAGCAGTATGTGCTTCTTCTTGCCGAAGGAGAGCTTGATCACGCCGTCGGACGACAGGTCGGCGAGGCCGAGCGCGGCGCGCTCGTCGGTGACGACGGCATCGTTGACGCGCAGGCCCCCGGCCTTGACCTGACGGCGGGCCTCGCCGGTCGAGGGCACCAGCCCCGCTTTGACGAAAGCCGTGAGCACGCCGAGGCCCGGCTCGATCTCGCCCCGTGCTATCGTGACACTCGGCAGGTCGACCGCCAGCGCACCTTCCTCGAAGGTCTTGCGCGCGGTCTCGGCGGCCGCTTCCGCGGCCTCGCGGCCGTGGACGATCGCCGTGATCTCGGTGGCGAGGATCTTCTTCGCCTCGTTGAGCTCGGCACCGCCCAGCGCGGCGAGCCGGGCGATCTCGTCCAGCGGCAGGCGCGTGAATACCTTGAGGAAGCGGCCGACATCGGCATCCTCGGTGTTGCGGAAATACTGCCAGAAATCATAGGGGCTGAAGACGTCGGCATTGAGCCAGACCGCGCCATTTGCGGTCTTGCCCATCTTGGCGCCCGACGAGGTCGTCAGCAGCGGCGTCGTCACGCAGTAGAGCTGCGGGCCGCCCATCCGGTGCGAGAGATCGACGCCGTTGATGATGTTGCCCCACTGGTCGGAGCCACCCATCTGCAAACGGCAGCCATAGCGGCGGTTGAGCTCGACGAAGTCGTAGCCCTGCATGATCATGTAGTTGAATTCGAGGAAGGACAGCGACTGCTCGCGATCGAGCCGGAGCTTCACCGAATCGAAGGACAGCATGCGGTTGACCGAGAAATGCCGGCCGACATCGCGCAGGAACTCGACATAGTTCAGCTTCAGCAGCCAATCGGCATTGTTGGCCATCATCGCGTCGGTCTGCCCGTCGCCATAGCGCAGGATGCGGCCGAAGACCCGCTTGATGCTCTCGATATTGCTCGCGATCTCCTCGACGGTGAGCAGCTTGCGCTGGTCGTCGCGGAAGGAGGGGTCGCCGACCATCGAGGTGCCGCCGCCCATCAGCGTGATCGGGCGGTGGCCGGTCTCCTGGAACCAGTAGAGCATCGTAAGGGAAATGAGGTTTCCGATATGGATGCTGGTCGCCGTCGCGTCGTAGCCGACATAGGCCGTCTGGGTTCCCTGACGGCACAGAGCATCCAGGCCTGCCGGATCGGAGACCTGATGGATGAGGCCGCGCTCGTCGAGCACGCGCAGGAAATCGGACTTGTAGGTGGTCATGGCGGCTTGCGATCTGATGGGTGTCGTTCCGCCGTCGTCTAGAGCATCGGACCGCAAAGTGGAAACCACTTTTCGGAAAATCCGATGCCGAACAAAGAGCTGGATCGCCACTTTGCGTCCGACAGGACGCCGGGCGACCCAGCATGTTCCAGCCAAAGTGGAAACCGCTTCTGGGGCCGGGGCTGTCCCTGAATACCCTCGGCGTGTTCAGACAGGTGGCGGCTGCTGCTGCCACAGCTCGGCCGACTCTCGCGGGCCGGGCGGCGCCACCAAATCGCGCTGGAGCCCGAGGTCGCGCAGGGCGCGCTCGTCGAGCGAGGCGAGATAGCGCCCCGTCCGCCACGCGCCTCTCCAGCGATCCCATATCGCCAGCCAGGGATGATTGAGGGGCAAACGGCTTGGCGCACGCAGGAGCGCCGTCTCGGAGAGACATGTCATGATCCGAACCTCGGCATCGCGGGCACAGGCGCCCGCCGGTATGGGTCGAAACTGAGCGAAATGCCGTGGCACGACAAAGCGGAAGATTGTCACCTGCCATAAGGAGAGCTTATGCTTCGGCATGCCCGCTCACCTTCCGCCGCCGAAGCTGCCACCGCTTGCCGCCGTCCGTGTCTTCGAGGCGGCGGCACGCCACCAGAACTTCACCCGCGCCGCCGAGGAACTCGGCATGACGCAGGCCGCCGTGAGCTATCAGGTCCGGCTGCTGGAGGATCGCGTCGGCGCTGCCCTGTTCGTGCGCCGGCCGCGACAGGTGGAACTGACGCCGCTCGGGCAGCGGCTCGCAAAACCGGTCGCGAAGGCGCTTGCCGATATCGGCATGGTGTTCCGGGAAATCTGCGAGGAGAACCAGACGGTCCTGACGATCTCCTCGCTACAGACGATGGCCATCACCTGGCTGTCGCCGCGACTGGCGCAGTTCCAGATGGAGAACCCGCAATTCGCCGTGCGCGTTCGAACCTCGCAGCATCTGGTCGACTTCTCCACCGAGGCCGTCGATCTCGCCGTGCGCTATGGGCCGGGCTCATGGCCGGGCGTCACGGCGGAGAAGCTGTTCGATTGCCACTACGCGCCGCTCTGCGCGCCCGAACTGCGCGAGCGGCTGCAACTGCGCGAGGCGGCCGACCTGTTGCGGGCGCCGCTGCTCAGCGCCGACGAGGCGTCCTGGAAGGTCTGGTTCGCCGATCTCGGCCTCGACATGCCACAGCAGGCCGGGCGGACGATGTCGCTGGAGATGCAGGCGATGAATGTCCAGGCCGCGATGCGCGGGCACGGCGTCACGATGGCAGTGCCCGAGCTCTTCGCCTACGACATCGCGGCCGGGCGGCTCGTCTATGCGGTCGAGCACGCCGTACGCGACGAATGGGCCTATTGGATCGTCTATCCGCAGGAGCGCCAGCGCGAGCGCAAGATCAGGCTGTTCCGCGACTGGATCCTGGCGGAAGCGCGGGCAGCGGCCATGGCGCTGCCCGTCATGGCATCGAGCCGGGGGCTGACCCGCCCGGCGCCATGAGCCGGCCCGCTCAGGCCTGTTCCTGCTCGCTCTTCAGGATCTCGGGGCCGACCTTGCGGTCGAGATACACGCCGACCTGCTCCATCAGCACGTCGACCTTGCCGTCGAAGAAGTGGTTGGCGCCCTCGACGACCGTGTGCTCGATCTGGATGCCCTTCTGGGTCTTCACCTTCTCGATCACCGCCATCACCTCCTTGACCGGCGCGACGCGGTCTTCCGAGCCGTGCACGAACAGGCCGGAGGACGGGCAGGGCGCCAGGAACGAGAAGTCGTAGCGATTGGCCATCGCCGCGATCGAGAGGAAGCCCTCGATCTCGGGGCGGCGCATCAGCAGCTGCATGCCGATCCAGGCGCCGAAGGAGACGCCGGCGATCCAGCAGCTCTTGGCCTCCGGGTTGAGCGCCTGCATCCAGTCGAGCGCGGCGGCGGCGTCCGAGAGCTCGCCCGCGCCATGGTCGAAATGGCCCTGGCTGCGGCCGACGCCGCGGAAGTTGAAGCGCAGCGCCGAGAAGCCGCGGTTCACATAGGTGTAGAACAGGTTGTAGACGATCTGGTTGTTCATCGTCCCGCCGAACTGCGGGTGCGGGTGCAGGATGATCGCCAGCGGCGCGCCCCGCTTCTTAGCGGGCTGATAGCGGCCCTCGATCCGGCCTGCCGGCCCGTTGAAAATCACCTCTGGCATCGTCTCACCGCTTCTTGCGGCAGTGCCGGCGCGGGCGGGCAGAAAGCGGGCGCATGCCTGCTCGAAACCCGGCCACCCTTGACGGCGCCACCATGCGCGCCCTAGATGAAGAGCGCTTAGAATAGTTCTAACAGCCGTGAACAAGTCAGGAACAAAACGGTGGATCGCTCATGCGAACCGCGTTTCGACCGTTCCGGCCGGTTGTGATGGGCGGCTATAGCACGGCGCACTGGTGCGATTTCAAGCATTTCGTGTTGGTAGCTGCATGATGATGACGATGGAGCAGGAAGGATCGTGACGGCGGGACGCGCCTATCTCGACCACAACGCCACGACCCCGGCCCGGCCGGAGGTGGTGGAGGCGGTCGCGCATGCGCTGGCACTGCCGGGCAATCCGTCCTCCGTCCATGGCGAGGGTCGGGCCGCGCGCGGCGCGATGGAGCGGGCACGCGAGCAGGTCGCGACGCTCGTTGGCGCCAAGGCGTCGAACGTCGTCTTCACCAGCGGCGGCACCGAAGCGAACGTCACGGTGCTCTCGCCGGGCCTGATGGATTGCGATGGCGGGCGCGACTGCGTGCGCACCCCGGCCTCCCTGCTGCTTCACAGCGCGACCGAGCATGCCTGCGTGCGCGAGGGGCATCGTTTCCCCGCCGGCGCCGTCGAGGCGATCCCGGTCGACGAGAATGGCGTGGTCGATCTGGGCTGGCTCGACGAGCGGCTTGCACGCTTCGTCACGGAAAACCCGGGCGCGCGCGCGCTGGTCTCGATCCATCTGGCCAACAACGAGACCGGCGTGATCCAGCCGGTGGCGGAGGCCGCAGCGATCGCTCATCGCCATGGCGCCCTGCTTCACAGCGATGCCGTGCAGGCTGCCGGCAAGATCGACATCGACATCATGACTCTCGGCGCCGACGTGCTGACGCTCTCGGCGCACAAGATCGGTGGTCCCAAGGGCATCGGCGCCATCGTCTTCCGCACCGGCGCTCTCGAACTCGCCGACAAACCCATGCGCGGCGGCGGGCAGGAGCGCGGCTGGCGAGCCGGAACCGAAAACCTTGCGGGAATCATCGGCTTCGGTGCCGCGGCTGAAATCGCGCGCGAAGCTCTGGCAACGGAGGCCGGCCGGCTGGGCGGATTGCGGGAGCGGCTGGAGGCCGGCCTGCTGGCGCTCTCGCCCGAGACGGCGATCTTCGGCAGCAGCGTTCCGCGCCTGCCCAATACCAGCGCCTTCGCGACGCCGGGCCTCAAGGCCGAGACCCTTCTGATCAGGCTCGATCTCGCCGGCGCGGCGCTTTCCTCCGGCTCGGCCTGCTCCTCGGGCAAGGTCAAGCGCTCGCATGTTCTCGATGCGATGAAAATCGACCCCGCCATGAGCGCAGGGGCCTTGCGGGCGTCGCTCGGATGGACCACCTGCGAAGCAGATATCGATCTCTTTCTCGCGGCCTACGGCAAGCTCGTGGTCGCGAGCACCGATCGGGGCGCCCGGGCTGCCGCCTGAGCGTTCCGCAAAACGAAGACCAAACCGGCGGGCCTTGAACCCGCGACTGGAGACTGAACATGGCAGCGGTCCAGGAGACCATCGATCAGGTCAAGTCGATCGACGTGACCGAGTACAAATACGGCTTCGTCACCGAGATCGAGGTCGACAAGCCGGCCAAGGGGCTGACTGAAGACACCGTCCGCTACATCTCGGCCCGCAAGAACGAGCCGGAATGGATGCTGGAATGGCGGCTCGACGCTTTCCGCCGCTGGAAGACGATGACCGAGCCGGTCTGGTCGCGCGTGCAGTACCCGCCGATCGACTATCAGGCCCTCTACTACTACGCCGCGCCGAAGAAGGGCGCCTCGCCGAAGTCGCTGGACGAGGTCGATCCAGCGATTCTCGAAACCTACAAGAAGCTCGGCATCCCCTTGCGCGAGCAGGAAATCCTGGCCGGCGTCGCGCCGGAGAACCGCGTCGCGGTCGATGCCGTGTTCGACTCCGTCTCGGTGGTCACCACCTTCAAGAAGGAGCTGGCGCAGGCCGGCGTGATCTTCTGCTCGATCTCGGAGGCGATCCAGGAGCATCCCGAACTGGTGAAGAAGTATCTCGCCACCGTCGTGCCGGTGACGGACAACTACTTCGCGACGCTCAACAGCGCGGTCTTCACCGACGGCTCCTTCGTCTATGTGCCGAAGGGCGTGCGCTGCCCGATGGAGCTCTCGACCTATTTCCGCATCAACGAGCAGAACACCGGCCAGTTCGAACGCACGCTGATCATCGCCGACGAGGGCGCCTATGTCAGCTATCTCGAAGGCTGCACGGCGCCCAAGCGCGACGAGAACCAGCTCCACGCCGCGGTGGTCGAGCTGATCGCTCTCGACGATGCCGAGATCAAGTACTCGACCGTCCAGAACTGGTATCCGGGCGATTCCGAGGGCAAGGGCGGCATCTACAACTTCGTGACCAAGCGCGGCGACTGCCGCGGCAAGAACTCGAAGATCTCGTGGACGCAGGTCGAGACCGGCTCGGCCATCACCTGGAAGTACCCGTCCTGCATCCTGCGCGGCGACGGCTCGCGCGGCGAGTTCTACTCGATCGCGGTGTCGAACGGTGCGCAGCAGGTCGATAGCGGCACCAAGATGCTGCATCTCGGCAAGAACACCACCTCCAAGATCATCGCCAAGGGCATCGCTGCCGGCAAATCGGACTCGACCTATCGCGGCATCGTCTCGGCGCATCGCAAGGCGACGGGCGCGCGCAACTTCACCAACTGCGACTCGCTGCTGATCGGCGACCAGTGCGGCGCGCACACCATCCCCTATATCGAGGCCAAGACCGCGACCGCGATCTTCGAGCACGAGGCCACCACCTCGAAGATCGGCGAGGACCAGCTCTTCTACTGCCAGCAGCGCGGCCTCTCCGAGGAGGAGGCGGTGGCGCTGATCGTCAACGGCTTCGTCAAGGAGGTGCTGCAGCAGCTCCCGATGGAGTTCGCCGTCGAGGCGCAGAAGCTGATCACCATCTCACTCGAAGGCTCGGTTGGATAAGGGCGGTCATCCCGCACGCGCTGCGGCACGAAGTGCTGCTGCGCAGATGCGGGACCGTCATCAGGACCATCACTGGACAAAACGATCCCGGGTCTGCGGCGCACCGCTTCGCGCTGCACCGCGCACGGGATGACACAGGAACGAAACGATGCTCGAAATTCGCAATCTGGTCGTCAAGATCGCCGACGAGGACAAGCAGATCCTCAATGGCCTCAACCTCACCGTGAACGATGGCGAGGTCGCCGCGATCATGGGGCCGAACGGCTCCGGCAAGTCGACCCTCTCCTATGTCATCGCAGGCAAGGAGGACTATGAGGTCCTCGATGGCGAGATCCTGCTCGACGGCGAGAACGTGCTGGAGATGGAGGCCGACGCCCGCGCCGCCGCCGGCATCTTCCTTGCCTTCCAGTACCCGCTGGAAATCCCCGGCGTCGCCACCATGACCTTCCTGAAGGCGGCGATGAACGCGCAGCGCAAGGCGCGCGGCGAGGCCGAGCTGCTGACGCCGGACTTCATCAAGCTGGTCAACGGGGCCGCCGACAAGCTCGGCATCGCCAAGGACATGCTGCGCCGGCCGCTCAATGTCGGCTTCTCCGGCGGTGAGAAGAAGCGCATGGAAATCCTTCAGATGGCTCTGCTTTCGCCGTCCATGTGCATCCTCGACGAGACCGATTCCGGCCTCGACATCGACGCGCTGCGCATCGTCGCCGAGGGCGTCAACGCGCTGCGCGACAAGAGCCGCGGCTTCCTGGTCATCACCCACTATCAGCGCCTGCTCGATCACATCGTGCCGGACACCGTCCACGTCATGTCGAAGGGCCGCATCGTGAAGACCGGCGGCCCGGAGCTGGCGCTGGAGCTCGAGAAGTCGGGCTATGCGGCCTATGCGGAGGCGGCGTGATGGCCATCGTCACCCCGCTGAAGACGGCGGCCGAGCAGCAGCTCGCGCAGCAATACGCCGACAGCAAGGCCGAGCTGCCGGGCGGCCCGGCCGTGCGCAAGCTGCGCGAGGACGCCTTTGCCGGCTTCGAGGCCAAGGGCCTGCCGCATCGCCGGCTCGAATCCTGGCGCTATACCGACCTGCGCAGCATCCTGCGCGAGGCGCGCCCGCTCGCTGACGCCGCCGATGTGACCGCCAGGGTCAAGGCCCGGCTCGGCGAGATCGAGCTCGCGGGTCTGCGGCTGGTGCTGGTCGACGGCGCCTTCGCGCCGGAGCTATCGGCGCTCGATGCGATCCCTGAGGGCGTCTCGGTGCACTCGCTCGCCGACGCGCTGGTGTCGCCGCGCGAGGATCTGACCCGCATCCTGGCCGGCCCCTCGGTCGGCGCCGACGACACCGGGTTGATGCTCAACACGGCGCTGATGCGCGACGGCGTCTTCGTCGAGATCGCCGAGGGTGTGGAGCTCGAGGAGCCCGTCGTGATCGTCTCGCTCGTCTCGGGCGAGGAGGAGCGGGCGGTGTTCCATCGCTCGGTCGTTCTGGCCGGCAAGGGCGCCAAGGGCACGATCGTCGAGGTCAGCGAGGCCGCGGGTTCCGCCGCCCAGCAGATCAACGGCGCCATCGTCTTCGAAACCGGCGACGAGAGCGAGATCCAGCATGTCCGGTTCGTGACCCGCCAGCAGCCCGCGACCGTGCAGGTGCAGAGCCTGCTCGCGACGGTCGGTGCCCACGCGAAGTTCGACTCCTTCGCTCTGGTCTGCAAGGCCGGCACCGTGCGCCAGCAGCATTTCGTCCGCTATGCCGGCGAGCACAGCGAGATCGGCCTGCGCGGCGTCAACCTGCTCCGTGCCTCCGAGCATTCGGACGTTACGCTGATCGTCGACCATGAAGTGCCGCACGGCACCAGCCGCGAGCTGTTCAAGTCGATCATCGGCGGCGAGGGTACTGGTGTGTTCCAGGGCAAGGTCGTCGTGCGTCCCCACGCGCAGAAGACCGATGGCAGCATGAAGAGCAACGCGCTGCTGCTCAACGACGGCGCCTCGATGTACAACAAGCCGGAGCTCGAGATATTCGCCGACGACGTCGTCTGCGGCCATGGCGCGACCGTCGCGCAGATCGATGGCGACCAGCTCTTCTACCTGATGGCGCGCGGCCTGCCGCGTGCCCAGGCCGAAGCTCTGGTGCTGCAGGCCTTCGCCGGCGAGGCGGTCGAGTTCATTGCCGACGAGAACGTGCGCGAGATCGTCATGGGCGAGGTCGTGGCCTGGCTCCAGGCCCGCGAGGCCGCTTCCGAGGTGAGCACCGTCTGATGCCCTACATCAATCTCCAGATCACCAAGGGCGCGACGCGCGAGCAGAAGGCCCAGATCGTCAAGGAATTCACCGAGACGCTGGTGAAGGTGCTCGGCAAGAACCCGCAGAACACCCATATCGTGATCCAGGAGATCGAACGGGAGGATTGGGGGCATGCCGGGGCGCTCGTCGCCGACCGGCAGCCCGGTTCCGGAAAGGCGTGAGCATGAACGCGGTCACCGGCCAGCCCGTGCTGAAGCCCTACGACGTCGAGGCGATCAGGCGGGATTTTCCGATCCTGTCGCGCGAGGTCTACGGCAAGCCGCTTGTCTATCTCGACAACGCCGCCTCGGCCCAGAAGCCGAATGCGGTGATCGACGCGATGACGAAGCTGATGCGCGAGGACTATTCCAACGTCCATCGCGGGCTCCACTATCTCGCGAACGCCTCGACCGAAGCCTATGAGGCTGCACGCGAAAGCGCGCGGCGCTTCCTCAACGCAGCGCATCTGGAGGAGGTCGTCTTCACACGCTCCTCGACGGGCGCGCTCAACACCGTGGCGTCCTCGCTCGGGCGGTATCTGAACCTCGGCGAGGGCGACGAGATCATCGTTTCGATCCTCGAGCACCACTCCAACATCGTGCCCTGGCACTACTGGCGCGAGCGCCACGGCGCCGTGCTGAAATGGGCTCCTATCGACGAGGATGGCAATTTCCTCGTCGAGGAATTCGAGAAGCTGATCTCAGCCCGCACCAAGGTCGTGTCGCTCACGCATATGTCGAACGCCACGGGCACGATCGTGCCGATCGCCGAGGTCGCGAAGATCTGCCGGGCGCATGGCATCCCGCTCGTCGTCGACGGCAGCCAGGGCGCGGTGCACCTGCCGGTCGACGTGCAGGCGCTGGGCTGCGATTTCTACGCCTTCACCGGCCACAAGACCTATGGGCCGACCGGCTCCGGCATTCTGTGGGGCCGCAAGGAATGGCTGGACAAGCTGCCGCCCTACGAAGGTGGTGGCGAGATGATCGTCACCGTCACCGAAGACACCGTGACCTATAACGACCCGCCGCACCGCTTCGAGGCCGGCACGCCGGCCATCATCGAGACGGTGGGGCTCGGCGCGGCGCTCGAATACATGATGGCGCTGGGCCGCGAGAACATCGCCGCGCATGAGGCGAAGCTCGGCGCCTATGCGATGGAGCGGCTCGGCGAGATGAACTCGATCCGCATCTTCGGCAAGGCGAAGGAGAAGGGCGCGATCGTCGCCTTCGAGATGAAGGGCGCCCATGCGCACGACGTCGCGACGGTGATCGACCGCGCCGGTGTCGCGGTTCGCGCCGGCACCCATTGCGCAATGCCGCTTTTGGCACGATATGGAGTGACATCGACCTGCCGCGCTTCCTTCGGCCTCTACAACACGCTGGAGGAGGTCGACAGCCTGGTGGAAGCGCTGAGGAAGGCCGAGAACCTGTTCGCATGATTTCTTCGAGGATCCCAGCCTTGGCTACATCCGAACCCATCGAGCTGAAGGAAGACAGCTACAAGCCCAACGAGCCGCAGGTCGGCTCGAGCTCGTCGCTGCCGCCCGAGGAGATCGACCGGCTGACCGACGACATCGTCGCGGCGCTGAAGACGGTCTACGACCCCGAGATTCCGGCCGATATCTACGAGCTCGGCCTGATCTATCGCGTCGACATCGCCGACGACCGGCAGGTCTCGATCGACATGACGCTGACGGCGCCGGGCTGCCCGGTCGCCGGCGAGATGCCGGGCTGGGTCGAGAACGCGGTCAGCACCGTCAACGGGATCGCCGGCGTCACGGTCAACATGACCTTCGATCCGCCCTGGGATCAGTCGCGCATGTCCGACGAGGCTCGCGTCGCCCTCGATATGTGGTGAATGCCGCCGGCCCCATGCCGGCGTGATGAATCGCATTCCATCGCTTCATTGGCGTTCGGTCGGCTTCGCTGGCAGGAAAGGCTGAGCCCGATCCGCCCCGGAGCCTGCGATGCCGCGCTTCCCCTACGAAACCGTCGACGTCTTCACCGACCGCCCGTTCGGCGGCAATCCGCTCGCGGTCTTCACCGACGCGCGCGGGCTCTCCGATGCGCAGATGCAGGCGCTCGCGGCGGAGATGAACTACAGCGAGACGACCTTCGTCCTGCCGGCTGACGACCCGGCCAATGATGCGCGGGTCCGCATCTTCCACCGTACGGCCGAGATGCCCTTCGCCGGCCATCCCAATGTCGGCACCGCCTGCGTGCTCGCGCGCCATGGCCGCGACCGCGATGGCGTGCTGCGTTTCGAGCAGATGGCGGGCCTTGTCGAAATCGCGATCGAGCGTAATGGGGCAGGCGAGGTGACTGGCGCCGTGATCGCCGCTCCGCAGGCGCTCTCGCTTGGCATCGAGCTGCCGGCCGAGGGCATCGCCGCCTGCGCGAGCCTCGCGCCCAGGGATATCGTCACGGCAGCCCACCAGCCGGTCCAGGCCTCGCTCGGGGTCAAGTTCGTGCTGGCGCAGGTCGCGCCCGAGGCCTTGGCCACGGCCACCCCCGATCTCGCAGCCTTCCGGAGCCTCGAAGGTCAGTATGCCGAACTGGCCGGGCGGCTATCGCTGTTTCTCTATGCGCGCGACGGCAACAGCATCCGGGCGCGGATGTTCGCGCCGCTGGCCGGCACCTGGGAAGATCCGGCAACCGGCAGCGCCAGCGCCACGCTCGGTGCGCTCCTGCTCTCGCTCGATGGCGGCGACGAGGCCGCCTATACCATCACCCAGGGCGTCGAGATGGGCCGGCCCAGCTTGCTGAACGTGACATCCCGGCGCGTCGCGGACGGCTTCCGCTCCCGCGTCGGAGGCGGCAGTGTGCCGATGTTCCGCGGCGAGGCGCTGCTCTAGCCGGTGTTGACACTTGGCCGCGCCGGCTTAGAGCCCCGCCGCCGTCATTCCGGGGCGCCGCGAAGCGGCGAGCCTGGAACCCATGAACACGACGTATTAGAGAGGGCTGAGCCGGTCTGCAGCGCAACTTGTCCGGCCCGGTGTTTGTGGGTTCCGGGCTCTTCGCCAAGGCGAAGCCCCGGAATGACGGCGTCGTTCCGTCAGAACCCAGCAGGCTCTAGGCGAGCCCCAATTCGGCCCGCGCGCGCTTCGTCATTCCCGCAGCGGCGAGGCGGTGGCTCTCGCGCAGATAATCCTGCAGGGCATCATCCGGCATGCTTTCGCCGGACTGCCACTGGATCCATTTCATGCCGCGCGAGGCGAGATAGGGCGCGGGTCTCAGGCCTGGCAGCTCGCTGAGGATATCGAAGGCCATCGGCGAGCATTTGAAGCTGATGGCCATCTCCCCGTCATCCTGCTGGCGGCCGATGGCGAAGACCTTCTCTCCGACCTTCCAGACATCGGCACCGCCCCATTGCACGACATGGCATGTGGCCGGCAGGGTGGCGCAGAATCTGTTGTAGGCCTCGGGCGACATGGCCGCCTCAATAGCTCTCGGCGTCGATGCCATGGCGCGCGGCCGCGGCCTTGATCTGCGACCAGGTCTCGTCGTCCAGCGGAATACCGGCCGCGCCACGCTCGGCCCGGACCGTCCGCTCCTTGTCGCCCGGCGCCAGCACCGGATTGGCCTGGTCCTGCGGCTTCGCCGCCCGCACGAAGGCCAGATAGCTCTCGATGCGGCTCTTACGCAGCTCGGCATCCGGTTCAAGCCGGGCGGGGTCGATGATGACGCCGAAGAGCGAGTTGATGATCCAGGTCTTTCGCGGCTTTTCGTCGATGCGGGCAGCGCCCATCAGCCCGGCCGACAGCAGCTCGGCGATCAGCGAGAGGCCGGCACCCTTGTGGTCGCCGAAGGGCAGGAGGGCTCCGAGCGGATGGTCCGGGCTGGCGAACACATGCGCCGGGTCCGTCGTCGGCCGGCCTTCGCCGTCGATGATGTAGCCGGGCGGCACCTGCTCGCCCTTGTTCAGGGCCACGCGGGCCTTGCCATGCGCCATGCGGCTCGTCGCGAAGTCGAGGATGAGCGACTCGCCGCCGGGGACAGGGATGCCGATCGCATGCGGATTGGTGCCGAAGCGCGCTTCCTTGGCCGCATAGGGCGCGACGATCGGCGGGCGGCCGGCGACATTGACCCAGAAGAACGAGATCAGCCCGGCTTCCGCCGCGACCTCGGCGTAGTGGCCGATGCGGCCGATATGATGCGAATCGAGCAAGTTGACGATGGCGACGCCGCCGGTCCTGGCCATTTCGACCGCGTGGTCGACGGCATTGCGCGCATTCGGCTGGCCCAGAGCGACCGCGCCGTCGATGATCAGGAAGGGCGCAGCATCGACCCGCGTCTGCGGTTGCGATTGCGGGCTGAGATTGCCGTCGGCCAGCGACTGGAAATAGAGCGGAATCATCCCGACGCCGTGGCTGTCATGCCCGCTCAGATTGGCGAGCACGAGATGGTCGGCGGTCTCCTGCGCCTCCGCGTCCGTCCAGCCGGCTTTCGCGACCATGTCCCTGACGAGGGCGCGCAGCGATTCGGGGCGGTGGAGGCGATGAGGCATGGGCTTTCCGGCTGTTGGTCTGGTATCGAGGGCGATCGCGCCAGAGTGCATGCCTCGGCTCGATCCGCAATGCGTCTGGAGGGCGGGCGACGGAGCCGCGATGCATGGCCACGCCATCGGCATCTCGACGTAGGGCAGCGCAATCCCTATGTTAGGCAGACAATCTTGCTTCACCGGGCCTTGACCCCGGTCGAGGAGGGACAACGATGTTTTCGATACCGGGCCTCAAGGTCATCTCTCTGACCGACGCCGCGGCCACCCGCATCCGTGAGATCATGGCTCAGTCGGCCGGCGGAGACATGCCGGCGCTCGGCCTGCGCGTGGGCGTCAAGAAGGGCGGCTGCGCCGGGATGGAGTATACCTTCGAGATCGCCCGCACGGTCGACAAGGGTGACGAGGTCGTGAGCGAAAAGGATGCGACGGTGATCGTCGACGCCAAGGCCGTGCTGTTCCTGCTCGGCACCGAGCTCGACTTCAAGACCGACCGCTTCTCCTCGACCTTCGTGTTCAACAATCCCAATCAGGTTTCGGCCTGCGGCTGCGGCGAGTCGGTCGAGATCAAGCCGCGCAGCGAAAGCGCACTCGCAGCATCCTGAGCGGCCAAGCGGGCGCGTCCGGAAAAGCTCAGGCGACGCGGCTCGTCGTCTCCAGCGCATCCTCGGTGACGGTGCGGTTCCGCCCGTCGCGCTTGGCCTGCATCATCGCCTGATCCGCGCGGTCCACCAGCGAGCCGGCGGTGTCGCCGCGCCGATAGCTCGATACGCCGAGCGAGATGGTGATGCGGCCGAGGTTTTCATTGGTCGAGCGCTTGATGAGCTCGCGGGTCAGCAGGGCCTGGCGCACGGTTTCCGCGCCGAACTTGCCTGCGATCAGATCGGCATCCGGCAGGATGATCGCGAATTCCTCGCCGCCGAAGCGGGTGATGACCGCCTTGTCCTTGAACTTGTCCTTCATGGTGCGCGCGACGAGGCGCAGCACCTGGTCGCCGGTCAGATGGCCGTGGGCGTCGTTGAAGCGCTTGAAGAAGTCGATATCGGCCATCACCAGCGCGAAGGGCTCGCGCCGGAGCGTCGCCTGATCGATCGACTTCTGCAGCATCTCCTCGAAATGGCGGCGGTTGGCGAGGCCGGTCAGCGGATCAGTGAGCGCCTCGGCGCGGGTCGATTCCAGTGCCTCGCGCAGGTTGCGGATTTCGTTGGCGCTGTTGCGCAGCTCGGCCTCGAGCTGGGCCTTGCGGACAACTTCCTCGCGGGTCGACATCACCAGCGCCTCGACCCATTCGCGCAGCTGGTGTCGGTCGGTCGGCGGCGGAACCTCCTCCGACATCGCGGTGAGGCGGCCATGATAAAGCTCGCTGGAACCGAGCGCCCTGTCGACCAGCGACATCATCGCATCGATCTCGCCGAGGACCTGCATGCTGGTGCGCTCGGCCTGGCGGGAGAAGCGCTCCGAGCTGATGAAGCGCTCGTAGAGGCTGTCGATATCGGCGGCGTTCACCTGCCCGTCGCTGCCGGCGATGATCGCGTTCATCGCCATGCTGACGGCCGGCATCTCGCCGCTCAGATGGGCGTACCAGACCTCGAAGGCGCGGGGATAGCTCGGCGAGCCGTGCTGTCGCATGGCGGCGACGACGCGCTCGGCGAGATCGTTGGTGCGGGCGGAAACCGAAGCTTCGTCGTCCATGCCTTCGCCATTCCGGTATGAAGCCGGATCGTGGCCTTCGGCCACGTCAGCTTCGATTGATCCAATCGAAGCGGGACATCCTGTCCGTCTATACGGCGGCATGCGCCCGTCCGCTGCTGCGATGATCTCGCTGCAGCGAAGGCCAATCTAGGAAGCTGGCGTTAAAATCAGGTTGATGTCGTAAGGTCAGCCGACACGGACCGGACGCAGCAGGAAGGCCGGCACGTGATCGCCGAGCCCCTTCACCTGTGGGCCGTCATCGTCGTCGCGCGTGCGGGGCGCGCGGGAGCGCCGGGGCTCTTCCTGACTCCGCGCGACGGGCGGTGGCGGCGTCGTCTCGGAATCGGGCCGGATCGGGACACGGCGTGGTTTGCGCTGCGTATCCGCCGCGTTCTCGTCGCTGCCCGACCGCGAGGCCCCTGCCTCGGAGCGCGAGCTGCGCTCGGGCCGCCCGCGACCGCCCCGCGAAGAGCTGCGCTTCTCGTCCCGACGGCCGCCACGACGCTCGTCCCGCGGCTCGCCCGGCGGCAGCGCGTCGAGACCGCCGCCCTCATAGGCGATGGCCTGGCCGGTCAGCTTCTCGATCGCGCTGACGAGCTTTTCGTCATGGCGCGTGACGATGGTGAACGAGGCGCCTTCGCGCCCGGCGCGGCCGGTGCGGCCGATGCGGTGGACATAATCCTCGGCATGGGTCGGCACGTCGAAGTTGAAGACATGGCTGACGGCCGGAATGTCGAGGCCGCGAGCCGCCACGTCGGACGCGACGAGGATCGGGTTCTCGCCTGTACGGAACGATTCCAGCGCCGCCATGCGGGCGTACTGGTCCATGTCGCCATGCAGGGCGACGGCCGGGAAGCCGTGGCGCAGCAGCGATTTATGCAGCGTCGCGACATCGCGCTTGCGGTTGCAGAAGACGATCGCGTTCTGCAGGTCGGTCGCGCCCTTGATGAGCTTGCGCAGCGTCTCGCGCTTTTCGAAGTCCTGGCCGTTGGAGGCGATCAGCCGCTGGGTGATCGTCGTCGCGGCCGTCGCGGGGCGAGAGACTTCCACGCGCACCGGATTGTGCAGGAACTGCTCGGAGATGCGGGTGATCTCCGGCGGCATGGTCGCCGTGAAGAACAGCGTCTGCCGGGTGAAGGGGACGAGCTTGCAGACGCGCTCGATGTCCGGGATGAAGCCCATGTCGAGCATGCGGTCGGCCTCGTCGATGACGAGGAGCTCGACGCCGGTCAGCAGCAGCTTGCCGCGCTCGACATGGTCGAGCAGGCGGCCGGGCGTCGCGATCAGCACGTCGACGCCGCGCGTGATCTTCGCGTCCTGATCGCCGAAGGAGACGCCGCCGATCAGCAGCGCCACCGAGAGCTTCTGGTTGACGCCGTAGCGCGTGAAGTTCTCCTCGACCTGCGCGGCAAGCTCGCGCGTCGGCTCTAGGATCAGCGTTCGGGGCATCCGGGCGCGGGCGCGCCCGGTTTCCAGGATGGTGAGCATCGGCAGCGTGAAGGCTGCGGTCTTGCCCGTGCCGGTCTGGGCGATGCCCAGGACGTCCTTGCGTGCAAGGACATGCGGAATGGCCTGGGCCTGGATGGGTGTCGGCGTGCTATAGCCTGCGGTCGTGACGGCCGTCAGAACCTTTTCGCTCAAGCCGAGTTCGGCAAATGACATCGCGTATGGCGCTTCTTCAGGGTCGGTGAAACGCGGCGGGATGACCTGCTCGACCACCGCGTTGGCGCGACAACACTTCCTGCGCGCCTTCGGACCCGTGTGGAATGCAAAGAAAACGCGGCAAAGTCAATCATCTAGCCTTGAAAGGACGTTTTTCACCTCATGAAGGAGCCGCTCATTCTCGTTCCGGGGCTCAGTTGCAACGCTGCGCTCTATGCCGGGCAGTGGCCCGCGCTAGCCGATGGACGCCCCATTCTGGTCGCCGAACACAGTCTCGACGACAATTTGGCCGCCATTGCACGCCGTCTGCTCGATAGCGCTCCGGAACGCTTCGCGCTCTGCGGCCTGTCGATGGGCGGTTATGTCACGTTCGAGATCCTGCGGCAGGCGCCGGAGCGTGTCACGCGTCTCGCCCTGCTCGACACCAGCGCCAAGCCGGCGACGCCGGAGACGAATGTGCCGCGCGAGCAGATGATCACGCTGGCGGAGAAGGGCGCCTTCGACAATGTCACCACGCTGCTCTGGCAGAAGCTCGTCGCCCCCGCGCGCTTGACCGACGAGCCGCTGCGACTCCTGGTGCGTCAGATGGCGGATGATGTCGGGGCGGAGGGCTTCATCCGGCAGCAGCAGGCGATCATGCGGCGCCCGGATTCGCGGCCCACGCTCGCCAGTTCGACCTGCCCGACGCTGGTTCTCGTCGGCGAGGAGGATGAGATCACGCCTGTCGCCGAAGCGCGGGAAATGGCGGGGATCGTCGGCGAACGTGGGCGGCTTGAGATCGTTCCGCAGTGCGGCCATCTCTCGACGCTGGAGGCGCCCGATGCCGTGACCCGCGAACTACTGCGCTGGCTCGGCTGAGATCAGCGCGGCAGGACGCAGGGGTCGAGGCGCGTCTCGTTCGCGGCCTTTGTGATCGAACCCGTGGTCAGCGGATCGACCGGTTGCCGCTTGGAGGCAGCGAGGCTGACGGCTGCCATCCGGTCCTTGTCCAGCGGCGGCGTGCGGCTCGACATGAAGTTGGCGGCGATCACCGAAAGGAAGGCGATGGCCGCGCCGGCCTTGGCGACATCGGCGGCCATGGTGCCCCGGTCATTCTTCCAGAACAGTTCGATCAGGCGCATGGCGCACTCTCCGCGTCTCGTAACGTCACGAGCACTGGAGGCGACGTTACGCGAGAGCCGTAAAAGCTTGGTTAGCCGGTTCTTGCCGGGATACGCGCAATTCTACCGACCGGGCTCCGCTTCGACGGCGCCTCCCGCAAGGCGGGATCGCTGCTCGCGGAAGAGCCTGCGCAGCGCGGTCAGCACGGCGATCACGCTCGGCCGCCCGCGCGAGACATCGTGCGAAATCAGATAGATGTCATCGCCGGTCTGCTCCGGCGGTGGCTCGAGGCGGACCAGACCCGGATCGGCGTCGCCCATGAAGCACGGCGCCATCGACAGGGCGCCGGCCGAGCGGATGCTTTCGTAACGCGCCGAGGAATCGCCGACGCGCGCCGCGATGGGGCGGCCGGCCGCATAGGCCATGATGTAGTCGTCGATTCGCGAGGAGGTTTCGCGGTTGACCGAGATGACGGGGGCGCTCGCAGGATCGATGTCGCGCCGCACATAGAGCGCCTGCATCAGCCGGCCGACCTTCTGTGCGTAGTACCCGGGCTCCGTCGGCACCTTGCTCATGCGCAGCGCGATGTCGGCCTCGCCGCGCGAAAGATCGAGGCGGCTGCGCGTGCTGAGGATGACGATCTCCACGCCGCCGGCCGCGGCCGAGATGGCGGTCGCATGCATCGTCAGCAGCAGGCTGATCGAGGTCGTCGCCGTAATGCGGACCGGCGCGTTGGCGAGCGGCCGTGCGACATCGGCTCGGATGGTGAAGCGATGAGTAGCGGCCTCGATCTGCCGGGCCTCGGCGGCGAGTTCCAGCCCGATCGCCGTCGGGGCGAGCCGGTTGGCCTCCCGCGTGAAGAGCTGCAGCCCGAGATCGCGTTCGAGCGCCTTCAGCCGGCGCGCGACGGTGGCTTCACTCAATCCGAGCTGCGCCGCCGCCACGGCCATCGACCCGCCGATGGCGATCGCGTTGAAGATGCGGATGTCGTCCCAGGAGACGTCCCAGCCGGGCGATGCCATATCGCCGTCGCGTCGAGATGGAGGTGGAGCAGGCTCGGCCATGTGGTCAGCGGCCAGTCGCGACGTGCGGCGTGGTGCTTGCGGTCATGGCGGTCCGTTGGGAGGGGCAGGTTCGGCATGCGCGAACCCTGCCCGTAACCGCATCTCCCGGCAGCCCGGCGGGCATGAGGTCCAGCCCCTCAGGATTGCGGGGCTCGACCCTCACAGATCGATCAGTTCGCCGGCGAAGGCGGCGCGCTCCTGGATGAAGGTGAAACGCGCCTCCGGCTTGTTGCCCATCAGTCGTTCCACGGTATCGGAGGTCTCCTCCTTCGCCTCATGGTCCACCATGACCTTGAGCAGGATCCGCTTGCTCGGGTCCATGGTGGTTTCCTTGAGCTGGGCCGGCATCATTTCGCCGAGGCCCTTGAAGCGCGAGATTTCCGGCTTCCTGCCCTTGAAGACGGTCTCGATCAGCTCGTCCTTATGGGCGTCGTTGCGGGCATAGACGCTCTTGCCGCCGTACTGCAGCCGGTAGAGCGGCGGCACGGCGAGGTAGAGGTGGCCCTTCTCGATCAGCCGCGGCATCTGGCGCCAGAAGAAGGTGACGAGCAGCGAGGCGATATGCGCGCCGTCGACATCGGCGTCGGTCATCACGATGACCTTCTCGTAGCGGAGATCGTCCTCGCGGAACTGCGTGCCGATGCCGCAGCCCAGCGCCAGGATCAGGTCGGCGAGCTGCTGGTTGGCGTTGAGCTTTTCGCGCGTCGCATTGGCGACGTTCAGGATCTTGCCGCGCAAGGGCAGGATCGCCTGGTTGGCGCGGTTGCGCGCCTGCTTGGCCGAGCCGCCGGCCGAATCGCCCTCGACGATGAAGAGTTCGGAGCCGGCCGCGCCCGCATTGGAGCAGTCCGCGAGCTTGCCGGGCAGGCGCAGCTTGCGCGTCGCGGTCTTGCGCGAGACCTCTTTTTCAAGGCGCCGGCGCTGGCGCTCCTCGGCACGGTCGACCGACCAGTCGAGCAGGCGCAGCGCCTGCTGCGGCGCAGCGGCGAGCCAGTGGTCGAAGGCGTCGCGGATCGCATTCTCGACGATGCGATGCGCTTCCTGCGTCGCGAGCTTGTCCTTGGTCTGGCCCTGGAATTCCGGCTCGCGGATGAAGACCGAGAGCATGGCGGCGCAGGTCGCCATCACGTCGTCGGATGTGACCTGCGCCATGCGCTTCGACTGGCCGATGCGCTCGGCATGGTCGCGCAGGCCGCGCAGCAGGGCGATGCGCAGGCCCTGCTCATGCGTGCCGCCTTCGGGCGTCGGAATGGTGTTGCAGTAGGAGGAGGAGAAGCCGTCCTCGCCGGTCGCGAGCCAGGCGACAGCCCATTCGAGCGAGCCGTGGCTGCCTTCCTTGGTGATCTTGCCGGAGAAGATCGGCTCGGCGACGAGGTCCTTGCCCTCGATCTCGCGGCCGAGATAGTCGCGCAGGCCGCCGGGGAAGCGGAACACGGCCTCCGCCGCGACATCGCCTTCCGGTTTCAGCAGCGACGGCGCACAGGTCCACCGGATCTCGACGCCGCCGAAGAGATAGGCTTTCGAGCGCGCCATGCGGAACAGGCGGGCAGGGGAGAAATGCGCACCCTCGCCGAAAATCTGCGCATCGGGATGAAAGCGCACTTTGGTGCCGCGCCGGTTGGCGACGGGGCCGACCGTCTGCAACGGTCCCTGCGGCAGGCCGCGCGAGAAGATCTGGCGATAGAGCGTCTTGCCGCGCGCGACCTCGACTTCCAGCCGGTCCGAGAGCGCATTGACCACGGAGACGCCGACGCCGTGCAGGCCGCCAGAGGTCTCATAAGCCTTGGAGTCGAACTTTCCGCCGGCATGCAGCGTCGTCATGATGACTTCGAGCGCGGACTTGCCGGGGAATTTCGGGTGAGGATCGACCGGGATGCCACGGCCGTTGTCGTTCACGGCGAGCGAGCCGTCCTCGAACAGTTCGACCTCGATGAAGCTGGCATGGCCCGCGACGGCCTCGTCCATCGCGTTGTCGATCACCTCGGCGAAGAGATGATGCAGGGCGCGCTCGTCGGTCCCGCCGATATACATGCCGGGCCGGCGCCGCACCGGCTCCAGCCCTTCCAGCACCTCGATCGCGGACGCGTCGTAGCCGGCCTCGGACAGCGTGCCGTTGCGCGGCGCATTGCCCGCATTGGCCGGAGCGCGGGGCACAGGAGCCGGTGAACGCGCTTCCGGCGCGGGGTCGGCCGCGCGGGGCCGCTCCGGTTCCGAGCCGAAAAGATCGCCGTTATCCGCCATCACTGCCAAACGCTTCCTGATTCGCGACTTTAAATTGTAGCGCATCGCCGCGCGGAAAGCCCGGCCAAGCTGCTTATAGACAGCTCCCCATCACATCGAAACTCTCTCGCCGGCGGCTATGCACCGGCCGTCATACCGCTGTGACGATCCAGGCTTAAGACCAATGCGGAACCGGGCGCGTTCAGCCTGCGTTAACCACGGCCGCAGAGGATGCAAGCTGCGGTCAGGGCTTATGCGGATAGTCGCATTGCGCTATGATCGGCCTAAGGGGGACAAGACCGTGGCTTCGCGTCAATCAGTGCCGGTTACGGGTATCGCGGGTCTGCAGCGCGCGGCGCGCCTTGCAGGCGAATCCTTCGGGCATGAGGATGTCGTCAGCGCCTCGTTGAACGCCGAGAATGCCTCGTCTCGCTGGCTGTGGTGGATCGCGGCGATCGCCGCCTCGGCCGGGCTGGCGGCCCTGCATTTCTACTGAGCCGGTCGCTCCGACAACACGGAAATATCAACCTTTCTGCCCTAGGCCTGTGGCCGGAGGGCAATTCGATGTGCTGCGCCATCGCTGGAGATTTCAAGCCGGCCGATAGCGGCGCGCGGCTGCGTGCTGCGCCTGGCATGGCCTGAGCGGAGCATCGCGCCGGTGGGCCAGATCGCTGCTCTCGGAGCCTATGTCTATCAGGCCGTGCTGGCGCTCGGGCTGCTGCTCCTTGTCTCGCGCATCCTGGCGCCGCAGCAGTTCACCCATTATTCGCTCTTCATCACGATCAGCCAGTTCGCCAGCATCACCGTCTTCGAATGGATTCGGTTCTCCTGCAGCCGGTTCTATCCCGGCGCAGACGAGACGGCCCAGCGCTCGGTCATCCTGTACGCTTTCGCCGTCTGTGCCGCGCTGTGCCTGCTGGTGGGAGGAGGCGTTCTCGCGTCGGGCGCGGCGTCGGCAGGCATCGCCATCGGCGGAGTCTTCTTTGCGGTGTTCCAGGGCGGCACGGAGCTGCATCTGACGATGCTGCGCTTCCGGCAGAATTTTCGGCTGTTCTCGATCCTGCAGGCTGCTCGGGCGTCGCTCGTGGCGATCGGGACGCTCGGCGGCGCCATGCTTGCCCCGACGCTTTCAGGCGCGGTAGCAGGCATGCTGGCTGGAAGCCTCGTCTATATCGTGCTGGCGCGGCTTGCCGGTGGCCCGCTGGCGCACGGGTTCCACCGCCCGCAGCGCCATCTGTTGAAGAAGTACCTGGCCTATGGCGGCGTTTCGGCCGGAGCATCCGTGGCCAGCCTTCTGGCGCCACTCGGGCTCAAGACGCTGCTGACGGCCGTGATCGGCAGCCAGGGGGCGGCCGGCGCGCTGCTGGCGCTCGACCTCCTGCAGCGACCCTTCATCCTGGTCGTCTCGGCGCTACATGCGATCCGCTATCCCGAACTGGTCGCTAGCTATGACCGCGAGCCGGATTCGCCGGCGTTCCGGACGCGCCTCGGCCGCTACTACGGGCAACTGGCGAACAGCTCGCTCGTGACGGCGGCCTTGATTTTGTGCCTGTTGGCGCCGGCCGCGGCCTGGCTGGTCAAGGCCGAGCTGCGCGAATCCTTCCTGCTCGCCGCCCCGGCCGTGACGATTCTCGCGCTGTTGCGCGCCTGGGTCCAGAACCTGCTGCCGACGCCTGCCCATCTGACGCAGCGGCTGAAGCCGATCATAGGACTTGCCGTCATCGACGCCATCCTTCTCAACCTGAGCTCGCTCGCCGGCTGGAGCCTGTCCGGCGGCTCGCTGAGCGGGTTGCTTTACAGCGGTGCCGCCGGGGCGGCGGTGGCGGTCATCCTGGGGACGCCGCTGTTCCTGTCGATGCCGTTCCGCTGGCCCAGACTGACACTGGCCAGCGCGCTCGCGGCACTCGCCATCGCCGGGCTCGCCAATGCCGGCACGCCGCAGACCTCGTTGCCGGTGTCGCTGGCTGTCTTCCTGCTGTGCATCCCGCCGGCGACGGCAACCGTCGCGTCGCTGCTCCGGCGCCAGGATGCGGCGTCCGAGATTTCGTGAAGAGCGCGGTCAGCGCCGTGGCGCAGCCATGTCCGACAGGGTCGACAGGAGGGTCTCGGCACTCTTGTTCCAGGAAAAGCGCGCGAGATTGGCACGGCCTTTCTCGACCAGCCCGGCCGCATCGCCATCGGCACCCATGATCCGGCGCATCGCGCTTTCCAGGTCGGCACGATCGCGGGGATCGAAATAGAGCGCCGCGTCTCCGCAGGCTTCGCGAACGGCAGGAATATCCGCAGCCAATACCGGGCAGCCCTGCGTCATCGCTTCGAGCGGCGGAATGCCGAAGCCTTCATAGAGGCTCGGAAAGACGAAGGCGCGGGCGCGGCGTTCGAGCGCGACGATCTCCGGATCGGTCAGGCGCCCGGTGAAGATGAGGTTGTCGGCGATCGCCGGGGTATCGGCCTTGAACACCCCGCTTCGGTCGAGCGCCCCTGCGATGACGAGTTTCCAGCCGGTGTCGCCGAGTGCGTCGAAGGCGCGGATGGCGAAATCGACATTCTTGTTGGGCTTCAAGGTTCCCAGCATGAAGAAGAATTTCGCGCCTTCCAGGCCCAGGCGTTGCAGCACGGTTTCGTCCGGGACGATCCCGGAGAAATGATCGGTAGCGTTGTAGAGGACCGGGATCGTCTCAGGCGCGACGCCGAAGACCGCGCCGAGCTCGCCACGGGAGAAGCGGGAGACGGTCGCGACGCGCGCCGTGCGCGTCAGCCCGAAGCCGAGGAGCTTGTGCGTGGCGCGATAGGAGGTGCTGAATGCCTCCGCGTGGCGGAAGATGGTGACGTCGTGGATCACGACGATCTGCCTGCGATGCAGCAGCGGCCCGCTGCCGCCGAAGCCGACGAGGATGTCTCCCGCAGCCCGGCGTGCGAGCGCGGTTTGCTCCCAGAGATGGCCGGAGAACGGGCCGAAGCGTTCCAGGGCGATATGCCGGAATTCATGGGTCTCGGGGGCATCCCGCGGAGCGAGGAGGCGCCAGCGCGCAGCCTTGAGCGATTCCGGAACCGCGCCTGCGCCGATCCGCCGGTCAAGCGCCCTGGTCAATTCCAGCGCAAAGCGCTGCACGCCGGTCAGCGGCTGGCCGAGAAAACGCCCATTGATCGAGATGGTCTGCAAGTCTTGCGCGCCGCCGTCCGGAAACTGTCTCCTGAACCTGCCGGATCACGCGTGAAGGTGACGTTACCTCGGCCTGGGAATGACAGCGGTCAAGCAAAAAGGCCGGGGGTTGCGTCGTAGGAATATATACCCATTATGTTCTTTGTTCGTTCTTGTCTTCTCTTGCTAACGATGAGGCGAGCAAATCCTCGGCGGTCCGCGTCAATGGGGGCTCGCGGGTTCTCATTCAGGGCAACTCCTGCTGGAACATCCGCGAGGCCTGCCTCTACTACGAAGCCCCGGGCGCGGGACGGAACGGAACGGGCGCGACCATCGTGAACAACCGGGTCGACACGGCCGGCGACGGCATCAACATCGCCAATTCCGGCTATTTCAACGATGGCGTCGCCCGCCGCTCGATCGTGGCCGGCAACCAGATCAGCAACCTGACCGTCGCCGCGATTCCGGGTTCAGGTGGGGTTGGAAACTACAACACCACCGCCATCGGCATCACCGTGGAGCAGGATTCCGCGGTGAACGGGAACATCATCGAAGGCGCGGCCGGCGGCATCAAGCTGGGCGCGGCGCAGGGCGCGCGCGATCTCGCCTGCGACGGAAACCTGGTCCGCGATTGCGGCGTCGGCATCGCGTTCTCGTCGAGCGCCCAGACCGGAAAGATCGTCGTGAGCAACAACATCATTTCGGGGGCGGGCGCCAATGCGATCGTCTCGGCGTCGACGGTCGGGCTCGTCCCGCCGCTGACGAGCTACAATGCCAATCTCGCTTCCCAGACGGCGGGGAGCTCCGGGCAAATCCTCATCGTCGACAACCGCGCATCCTGACGAGGCAGGTGGGGGGCGCACAAAAAAGCCGGGGCGCATAAGCGCCCCGGCATCCTGGGCCGGTGCGGCTGAGCCGCATCCGGCGAGGTTTGCCCGGTGGGCGCCAGGAGGCGCCCACCGAGATCCCTCAGTAGGAGTAGTACATCGCGAACTCGACCGGGTGCGGCGTCATCTCGAAACGCGCCACATCCTGCATCTTGAGCTCGATATAGCTCTCGATGAAGTCGTCGTTGAAGACGCCGCCGGCCTTGAGGTAGGCGTTGTCCTTCTTGAGCGACTCCAGCGCCTCGCGCAGCGAGCCGCAGACGGTCGGGATCTTCTTCAGTTCGCGCGGCGGCAGGTCGTAGAGATCCTTGTCCATCGCCGGGCCCGGATCGATCTTGTTCACGATGCCGTCGAGGCCGGCCATCAGCATGGCGGCGAAGGCGAGATAGGGGTTCGCCATCGGATCGGGGAAGCGGACCTCGACGCGCTTGGCCTTCGGCGAGGTCGTCCACGGAATACGGCAGGAGGCCGAGCGGTTGCGCGCCGAATAGGCGAGCAGCACCGGAGCCTCATAGCCCGGGACGAGACGCTTGTAGGAGTTGGTCGAGGGGTTCGTGAAGGCGTTCAGCGACTTGGCGTGCTTGATGATGCCGCCGATGTACCAGAGGCACTCCTGCGACAGGTCGGCGTACTTGTTGCCGGCGAAGACCGGCTTGCCGTTCTTCCAGATCGACTGATGGACATGCATGCCCGAGCCGTTGTCGCCATAGATCGGCTTCGGCATGAAGGTCGCGGTCTTGCCGTAGCTCTGGGCCACGTTGTGGATCGCGTACTTGTAGATCTGCATCAGGTCGGCAGTGTGCGTCAGCGTGTCGAACTTCATGCCGAGCTCGTGCTGGGCAGAAGCGACCTCGTGATGGTGCTTCTCGACGACCACGCCCATGGACTGCATCGCAGCCAGCATCTCGCCGCGCATGTCCTGCGCCGAATCCTGCGGCGGGACGGGGAAGTAGCCGCCCTTGGTGGCGACGCGGTGGCCGAGATTACCGCCCTCGTAATCGGCATAGCCGTTGATCGGCAGCTCGACGTTATCGAGCTTGAAGCCGGTGTGGTACGGGTCGGCAGCGATCTTGACGTCGTCGAAGACGAAGAACTCGGCCTCGGGACCGACATAGACCGTGTCGCCGATGCCGGTCGACTTCAGATAGGCCTCGGCCTTCTTCGCGATGCCGCGGGGATCGCGGCCATAGGGCTCGCCGGTGGCCGGCTCGAGCACGTCGCAGTTGATGACCATGGTGGCGGCCGAGAAGAACGGGTCCATCGTCGCGGTCGTCGGATCCGGCATCAGCAGCATGTCGGACTCGTTGATGGCCTTCCAGCCGGYGATCGATGAGCCGTCGAACATCGTGCCCTCGGCGAAGATGTCCTCGTCGATCATGCCGACATCGAAGGTCACATGCTGCCACTTGCCGCGCGGGTCGGTGAAGCGGAAGTCGACATATTTGACGTCGTTGTCCTTGATCGCCTTGAGGACATCCTTGGCGCTCTTCATTTCAGCATTCCTCTTGCCAATAGTTTCTCAAACTCGTGGGCCGTCGCCGGCTCCAATCCAGCCGCGGCCTTTGATTCCGAATGATGGGGAGAGAGTCCTCAGATCGCGTCTGCGCCGGTCTCGCCGGTGCGGATGCGGATCGCCCCCTCGATGGTCGATACAAAAATCTTGCCATCGCCGATCCGGCCCGTCTGGGCGGCCTTGACGATCGCCTCGATGGCGCGGTCCACCATGTCGTCAGCCAGTACGATCTCGATCTTCACCTTCGGCAGGAAATCGACCACGTACTCGGCCCCGCGATAGAGCTCGGTATGCCCCTTCTGGCGGCCGAAGCCCTTGGCTTCGAGGACCGTGATACCCTGAAGCCCCACCTCCTGAAGCGCCTCCTTCACCTCGTCCAGCTTGAAGGGCTTGATGATCGCTTCGATCTTCTTCATGCGCCGATCGACCTCCACTGCGCTTCGAGGACCCGGCTCGCGCCGGAATGGAACCACAACGACCCGCCGTCTCGGGCAGATGGGCCCTCGGCTTCGGACGGTTGCGACCGTTCTTCTGCTCATAGCATCGGCGCGAACGCCCCGCCATGCGGCAGGGGCGGTCGGACAGCCTGCCTATGAGGCAAAAAACAGCACAAAAAATGATCATATGCTTATTTCTAGATCAATCAGCCAGGCGAGCCTTCTCTTGAAGTGCCTGGTGACGCAATCCAATGTTGGCATATGACCACCGCCGAAACCGACGCGATGAAGCCATCGGAACTCGTCCTGCTTTCGACGGAGCAGATGCGCCGCGCGGACGGCATCGCGATCGCTGCTGGAACCGCGGGAATAGTCCTGATGGAACGGGCCGGACGTGCGGTCGCGGAGGCGGTGCTGCGCCGCGTCGGGGAGGGCGCGTCCATCGCGGTCGCCTGCGGGCCGGGCAATAACGGCGGCGACGGTTTTGTCGCTGCCCGCCTGCTGCAGGAACAGGGGCTGAAGGTCCATGTGGCGCTGCTCGGCGCGTCAGAGGTTCTCCGAGGCGATGCTGCGATCGCCTTCTCCCGTTGGAACGGGCCGGCTCTGCCGCTGGCTTCGCTTGGAGATGCGAAACCCGATCTCTTTGTCGATGCGCTGTTCGGCGCCGGGTTGAGGCGCCCGCTTTCAGGCGAGGCTGCGGGGGCCGTGGCCATCATGAACGCTTCCGGCCGGCCGGTGATCGCGGTGGACATTCCCAGCGGTTTGTCAGGCGATACCGGGCAAGCCGAAGGCCCCGCCGTACAGGCGACGGAGACCGTCACCTTCTTTCGGTTGAAGCCAGGTCATCTGCTGCTGCCGGGCCGCTCGCTTTGCGGCGAAACCATCGTCGCCGATATCGGAATTCCAGCCCAAGAGGCGCTGCGGGAGATCGCACCGACCGCCTTTCGCAACGAACCTGCGCTTTGGCTGGGAGCTTGGCCGCATCACGGCCTCGATACGCACAAATTCCGCCGCGGAGCCGTCGCGGTTGCCGCGGGCGGCATCGCCAGTGTCGGTGCGCCGCGGTTGAGCGCGCGGGCCGCCCTGCGCATCGGCGCCGGGCTCGCGACTATCCTCTGTGCACCCGAAGCTCTGGCAGCGCATGCGTCGCGCGGCCCCGATGCCCTGATGCAGCGGCCGATTGCGGATGGTGAGGGCTTTTCCGAGTTCCTTCGCGATCGGCGGGTTTCGGCCGTGTTGGCCGGCCCGGCGCTGGGATTGGACGAGCGGGCTTCAGGCCTCGTCCGTGCCGCCCTCGCCAGCGACAAGCCGGTCGTGGTCGACGCCGATGCGTTGACCTTGCTCGCGACCTCTCTGCGAGGAGAGGCCCTCACTCCACGACGCGACGCCCCTCGCGTCCTCACCCCGCACGAAGGCGAATTCCAGCGCCTGTTCGGCAACGAGCCTACGATTGCGGCGGAGGGTTCGAAGTTGGAGCGCGCCCGAAGGGCGGCGGCCCTGTGCGGAGCCATCGTCGTCTACAAGGGGGCGGATACCGTCATCGCCGCGCCGGACGGGCGGGCTGCGATCAATGCCACCGGCTCGGCGGCGTTGGCGACGGCGGGCTCCGGCGATGTCCTGGCGGGGCTGATCGCCGGCCTGCTGGCGCAGGGGATGAGCGCTTTCGAGGCGGCCTGCGCGGCCGTCTGGCTGCACGGCCGAGCCGGGGAGGCGCTCGGGTTCGGACTGATCGCGGATGATCTCCCGGAGGCGATCCCGCCGCTGATGCGCGGCCTGCCTTTCGGCTGAACTTTCCAGACGGCAAGAAGCCCGCCCTCGCGGGCGGGCTCCAGTGCGTCCTAGGAACAGCTCGGGCTTAGCTGCCCGAATACGTCACGGCGGGCGCCGAATGGAGCTGGTCCTTGGTCAGCGTGATCTTGCCGTGATCCGGATACATCGCCGGTGCCCTAGGCGCCGCGGCGACCGGAGGCGTGGCGGGCATCGTCGCGCTGCCGCCGGCGGTGCCGCCGCTACCCGAAGCGGCCGGAGCCGGAGCCGGCGCGGGCGGCGTGATCGGCTGGTCGCTCCAGCTGACCTGTTCGAACGGGATCGCGACATCCTTCGCGCCGATGCCGAGGAAGCCGCCGACGCCGACGGTCACCATCTCGATCTTGCCCATCTTGTCGACGATCACCTCGGTGACGTCGCCGACCTTCTTGTCGTCGGGGCCGTAGATATCGACGCCGATCAGCTTGCTCGTGCGCCACTTGCCCTGGCCGGCGAGATTGGTCGGCGCCGGCGTGGCCTTCTCGGCCGAGGTCGAGGCGCTCGGCGCCGAGGAGGGCGGAGACGGCGAAGTCGTCTGGGCGATGGCTGTAGCCGTGAGCAGGCCCGCGGCGACGGAAGCTAACACCATACGTTTGATCATTTGCTGTCCTCCTGAATGTTTCCGCAGCGATGCGGGTTGTCCTAACAACAAACGAGAGGCAAATTTGTTCAGACCGTAATGTATCGAAGCTCAGAGGATGTGTTCCGACAAAGATAACCTGTCCGAAGACATCCGATTCGCTTCGGTTCTGAAAGAATTTGCTCGCGGAACGAGGCCGTGCTCGTATGCCGCACTGGGAAAACGCCGCAGGCGCGGCGCTGTTCCCTGGAAATGACGATGGAGGCTTCGATGTCGCTGGCTACAGTTGCGGTTGCGCTCGGCGACGAGACGCTGGCGGCGCTCGATCGCTATATCGAGAAGCAGGCTCCCGGCCGCTCGAGGGCCGATCTCGTCGCGGAGATCGTGACGAAATGGGCGGCGCGGCAGGCCGGGCCGCCGGATGAGGGGATGCGCCCCGAGGAGCTCAACGCCAGCAACGATTCATAAGGCGCCGCCCGGCTGAGACGGCCCGCGCGCCTCAGTCCTCGGCGTCGTCGCGGCGCAGCTCGAAGGCGAGCATGGCTTCGGCCAGCGCATGCAGCTCCTTCTCCTTGTCGGAACTCTCCGGCAACCTGTTCAGCTCGGCCACGCGCTGCTGCGCGCGGTCGTAATCCTCGTCGGTATGGATGGCGATGGGCAGCTTCACGTCGGGTCTCCTGTGCTCGGCCGGGTCGCCATGCCGCCGCGTCCGATCGGCGCGCGCCGGTTCGGACGCCCCCTTAAGCGTTCGGCAAGGGCCTGCCGGCCATCATAGGGCTCCAACCCCGAACGGGAAGAGGCGATGAACAGGATGTTCCTCCTGGCGCTGCTGGCCGGCGCCGCCGTGCCGGCCGCGTCGCAGCCGGCCGCAGCCTTCTGGCAGCGCTCGCAGGTTTCCCGCTGTAACGACGCCACCACCGAGTCCGAGCGCCAGAAGCTGCGCTGCTGGGAGCTCAACGCCTATGCCGATCCCGGCTGGCCGGCGCTCGGTGTCGGCTTGGGCGCAGGCGGCGGCGCCTATTATCTCGGCCCTCCCGCCCCCCATGGCCGCGTGCAGAAGGGCGGCGTGACGCGCCGCCTCGGCTGAGCGCAAGGCGCGCCATCACGGCAAGCATGTGTCCGCACGCGGCGAAGGCTGGCTTCGCCGCGTCGATACGGGGCTGGCGGAGCGCCGCGAGGCGCGTTGGTCGAGTGATCCGCGTCCACTGCCAGGATGCGGCGCGGATGGATTGAGCCACCATCCGCACGCCCCGTGGCGCTCCGCCTTCGGCGATTTCAGTCTCCGGGCCGCGCTTCTACGGTCTCCGGTTCCGGCTCCACGCGCCTCGACGCCAGTTCGGCACGGACCGCGAGGCGGCCCGTTTTGTCTCGTGCATCGGATGGTTCCGAAACAGGGAGCCCCCGGTTTCGGCCCGATGCCGGCCTTGTCGCGTCTCCGCTTGCGGAGCCTTCCCCTTCGATCCTCCCAGCGAGCTCCTCGCGCAGGGATCGTAATGTCCCCAGAGCGGTGCCCCGAAGCCTCCCGGGAGCGGGGCGTGACCCCCGCCCGCAGGCGCCGACCCTCACCCAACCTCCAGCACACCTCCGGACGGCCGCCCCGCTTGGGTGATGGGCGAGGGCAGGTTAGGGCGGGCGATAAGGGGCGGGGATAAGGGCGGCGCGCTATCCCCGCGCTACGCGGTCATGGTTGAGCTTGCGCCCTCTGTCATTCCGGGGCTCGCGAAGCGAGAATCCGGAACCCCCGACCAGACGCCAACCCGAGCCACGTTTCCGGGCGTTCCTCTCGCCGGAGCGGCGGGGAGCGCTCACCCGGCCGTGGGTTCCGGGTTCGGCCCTTGGCCGCCCCGGAATGACCGAAGGCGAGGGAGCCGCGACGCCTCTTTCCTTCGCCCACCCATTTCGGGCCTTCCCGAGATGCTCAGCCTGGGATGTTGAGGTCGGCAACAGCCGACTTCCAGGGGGAGAAGGCGGCGCGGAGCGCCGGATGAAGGCCTGCCGCTGCAGTCGAGGGCAAGGCGGCGCCGTTGCGCTCGGGCGATCAGCGGCGGCCCCGCACCCTGCCGGAGCCCTGCACGGGGAACCTCAGCGCCGAAAGCCCGTAGTTCTCGACGGAGATGAGATGGAGAGGATGATGAAGCTGCGCAAACTTGCGATCACCGACGCGACGCTGGAACGCTCGCCCGGCCAGGACGGCGATATCTATGTCGGCAACCTCGTCGACGAGCGGCATGGCGGGCCGGTCACCATCGGCTATGGGCGCTGGGGCGCCGGATCGAGCCTGACCGAGACGATGGCGGTCGACGACATCATGATCGTGCTGAAAGGCCGGCTCTCCGTCACGACGGAGGACGGAACGGTGACCGCCGGCCCCGGCGAGATCGTCTACATGCCCAAGGGCGAGACGGTGACGATCCGCGCCGATGAGGAGGACGTCGTGACCGCCTATGTCACCTATCCGCATTGGCGCGAGGCGCAGGGCTAGGCGAGGGAACAGCGACGCTCTTTCCTTCTCCCGGAGGGGAGAAGGTGGCCCGGAGGGCCGGATGAGGGTGTGCTGCTGTAGCGGGAGTGACCCCCGCCCGCAGGCGCCGACGCTCATCTAGCCTCCAGCATACCTCCGGACGGCCGCCCCGTTTGGGTGATGGGTGAGGGCAGGTTACGGCGGGTGAGGAGGGGTGAGGATAAGTTTGCTGGCTACATCCGCGCCATCATGACCGCCCACTACCGTCATGGTCGCCCTTGTGGCGACCATGACGGTAGAGCCCTTGCTGCCTCGTCCGCGCAATCGCATCCTGCTCGCATGAAGCAGAAGGGCGGCTGGGTCTACATCATGACGAACCGGCCCAACGGCACGCTTTATATCGGCGTGACGAGCGATCTCGGCCGGCGCGTTCACGAACATCGCGAGGGCCTGATCGCCGGCTTCACTAAGGCATATGGGTTGAAATGCCTCGTCTGGTACGAATGGCACGACGAGATCGAGGCCGCGATCCAGCGCGAAACCTCGATGAAGCGCTGGTACCGCGCCTACAAGACCCGCACGATCATGGCCCACAATCCCGACTGGAACGATCTTTACGAGGAACTGGTCTGATCGGCTGAGGTTCTAGCCGTTATGCCCGGCTGCCGCCGTCATGGTCGCCCTTGTGGCGACCATCCACGCCTTTGCGCGGGATCGACGAGGCGAGCGCTTCGCCACTCGCCGCCCCCGCCACCAGCGTCGCAAGACGTGGATGCTCGGGACAAGCCCGAGCATGACGGCGCGGCAAGGGAGCCGCATCACTCCCTGAAAGTAGTCATCCCGATCGGAGCCGTCGAAACGGCCGCTCGGCATGCAGCACTTCTTGAAATCTGCGCCCGGAGCCGCAGACGCAGAGATCGTTGCGGCCGAGCTTTTCATGCAGTTCGACATCGCCATGGACGATGCGGACGCCGCGCTTCACGCTGGTTTCGGACGGGTAGGACTTCCGACGCTTGCTCGTGACCTCAAAGGACGGCTGGTCGGTGAAGTCGTGCTTGTTCTTGGTCATGGCACCCTCCATCGGTTCTGTGGGGGCGCTCTCCTAACCCATAGAAGGCGCTTCCGCCAAGGCGGAAGGTGAGGGAACCGCGCCACCTCTTTCCTTCTCCAAATGGAAGAAGGTGGCGCAGAGCATGCTATCCGCGTGCAGGCCCTAACTCCCGCCCAACCACTGGCATACCTCCATGCGGCCGCGGTGTTCGAGTGATGAGTGTCGACTAATGTCAATGCCGTTAGGATTTAAGGCAGATTACCACATAATCAGCTAATGTAGCCCAGATCATCTTCAGATGAGCAGGAGATACATTGAAATTGGGGGAGTGCACGTAGCGGTTAAGAGTATCGATAGAGAGAATCGCATCTCCTTGCTGCAATTTATTGATTGCGCCGAGATATTTTTTATCGATCTTACTATGTGCATGTAGCTCGGCGGCCACCTTGGCGACCTTGTTGGCTAATTTGTCGTTAGCATGGATTCCAGCTGGATTTAATCGGATAATGTAGTTGTCCGTGGATAATTCTAGCAAAACTCGCAAAAATACAGAGATTGCGTTCGGGTGAACACCCAATTCCAACTTGAACTGGAGTTCCTCCCAAATCTCTCGATGGCGGTGCAAGTGCGCTGGCCAGACGATGCCGTAGTCGACGTGAGGAATAAGGTGAGGCCACACGATCGGCCTCGGTGGTCTTGGATTAGGCTTAGAGACAGAGTCTATCGGGTCAGAACTCGCCGCTGGCAGTGTGGTCTTTGATTTAGGAGTAATTTTTGGCAGCGCGCCCTCGTTGTCGAGTCGATCAATGTATTCTATTTTTGATTCGGTATCCCACACATCATCCAGCGTAATAATGCGGGTTGCCATGTCCGTTGCTACTCGTTGAAGTGCGCGTAGTGTATCTGCCTCATCTCGAATAAATTCGAGCTTGCCTTTGCGCACAGAGATGCCGAGGCGATTACGTAACGACTCTGCGGACAACAATCGATTGAGATTGGAGCGCGGAATCTTGCGCGAAGGCGCCATTTTGGCCGCCCGCAAACGTTTCTCAATTTCGTCAGCAACATTCAGCCCCGCACTCTTCCCCGTGCGGATGACGAAATTGTTCTTCATCCGGTCGGTCCACGTGCTTTGGCCGATACCGCCKTGAACACCTGTGTGGCGCCGATAAAGAATATCGTCGACGCGATCACGATCCGATTCGACGCGACATTCGATCTTGTCTGGGAATTTACCGATCCATTGCTGACGAAGTTCAGCAAAAAATTGTTGCAATTCAATCGTGGGAGCTCGTCGAGGAGAGGCAAGCAACTTCAGGCAGGTGGTTCGACGATTTCCATCAGCAACAATAAATACGTCGTCGCTCGGATACACGAGCGGTGGTTCAAAAACTTCACCTTTAGCAACAAGATCTTTTGCAAGAGCCCGCATATGCGTCTCCTGCGTAGCAAACAATTGAGCGATAGCTGCGGTTTCGTTCTCCAGCTCTACATGCCTGTCGTTCGCTGGATTAACGATCAGCGACTCTAGCGGCAACTGCCGATAAGCCATTATGCTGCTTCTCCGCCCCCGAGAAACGCATGATAGCGTTCGCTATACAGGTTGCAAATGCGCGGGCCCAAGAGAACTGCACTATCCAAACGTCTCAAGCGTCATGAGTTCGCGTGTCGCCGCAATTCGAGTAATGCGAACGCGCTTCAGGACTGCTTGCTAAATTGGATTGGCAGTACAGACTGCGTCTACTCCGCCGCCTGCCGCTGCACCTTGCCCTTCTTGATCGGCCGCCGGTCGAGCACTTCCTTCAAAAACCGCGCGGTGTGGCCCTTGCCGATGCGCACGATGTCCTCCGGCGTGCCTTCGGCCACCACCTTGCCGCCGCCGTCGCCGCCTTCGGGGCCCATGTCGATCACCCAGTCGGCGGTTTTCACCACCTCGAGGTTGTGCTCGATCACCACCACCGAATTGCCCTGGTCGACCAGCTCGTGCAGCACCTCCATGAGCTTGGCGACGTCGTGGAAATGCAGGCCGGTGGTCGGCTCGTCGAGGATGTAGAGCGTGCGGCCGGTGGCGCGCTTCGACAGTTCCTTGGAGAGCTTGACGCGCTGCGCCTCGCCGCCCGAGAGCGTCGTCGCCTGCTGGCCGACCTTGACATAGTCCAGCCCGACGCGCGCCAGCGTCTCCATCTTGTCGCGGATCGAGGGCACCGCCTTGAACAGGCCCTTGGCCTCCTCGACCGACATGTCGAGCACGTCGGCGATCGACTTGTCGCGGTACTTCACTTCGAGGGTTTCGCGGTCGTAGCGCTTGCCCTTGCAGACGTCGCAGGTGACGTAGACATCCGGCAGGAAGTGCATCTCGATCTTGATGACGCCGTCGCCCTGGCAGGCCTCGCAGCGGCCGCCCTTGACGTTGAAGGAGAAGCGCCCGGCCTGGTAGCCGCGCGCCTTCGCCTCCGGCAGGCCGGCGAACCATTCGCGGATCGGCGTGAAGGCGCCGGTATAGGTCGCCGGGTTCGAGCGCGGCGTGCGGCCGATCGGCGACTGGTCGATGTCGATGACCTTGTCGAGATGCTCCATGCCCTCGATGCGGTCATGCGGGGCAGGGTGCTCGATCGAGCCGTTCAGCTTGCGCGCCACCGCCTTGTAGAGCGTGTCGATGACCAGCGTCGACTTGCCGCCGCCGGAGACGCCGGTGATGCAGGTGAACATCCCCAGGGGGATCTCGACTTCGACATTCTTCAGGTTGTTGCCGCGCGCGCCGACGATCTTGAGGCTGCGGCCCTTCTGCGCCTTGCGGCGCGCCTTCGGCACCGCGACCGACATCTCGCCGGTGAGATATTTGCCTGTGAGCGAATTGGGATCGTCGAGGATGTCCTGCGGCGTGCCCTTGGCGACGATCTCGCCGCCATGGATGCCGGCGCCGGGGCCGACATCGACGACATAATCCGCCGTCAGGATCGCGTCCTCGTCATGCTCGACCACGATCACCGTGTTGCCGAGGTCCCTTAGCCGGCGCAGCGTGCCGAGCAGGCGCTCGTTGTCGCGCTGGTGCAGGCCGATCGAGGGCTCGTCCAGCACATAGAGCACGCCGGTCAGGCCCGAGCCGATCTGGCTTGCCAAGCGGATGCGCTGGCTCTCGCCGCCGGACAGCGTGCCGGAGGCGCGGGCCAGCGTCAGATATTCCAGCCCGACATCGAGCAGGAAGGTCAGCCGGTCGCGGATTTCCTTGAGGATGCGCGGGGCGATCTCGTTCTGCTTCCTGGAGAGGCGCGCGGGCAGGGCGGTGACCCAGTCCAGCGCGTCCTTGACCGAGAGCTTCGAGACCTCGCCGATATGGCGCATGTCGATCTTCACCGCCAGCGCCTCGGGCTTGAGGCGATAGCCGTCGCAGGCGGCGCAGGGCGTCTCGGACATGAAGCGGCCGATCTCCTCGCGCGCCCAGTCCGACTCCGTCTCCTTCCAGCGCCGCTCCATATTGGTGATGACGCCCTCGAAGGGCTTCTTCACCTCGTAGCTGCGCAGGCCGTCATTATAGGCCATGCGCACGGGCTCGGTGCCAGTGCCGAACAGGATCGCCTTCTGCGCGCTCTCCGGCAGCTCGGACCAGGGCTTGGTCATGGAGAAGCCGAAATGCCGGGCGAGCGCCTCAAGCGTTTGGCCGTAATAGGGCGAGGTCGACTTGGCCCAGGGCGCGATCGCGCCCTTCTTCAGCGTCAGCGAATGATCGGGGACGATCATGTCCGGATCGATCCGCATCTCGTGGCCGAGGCCGTCGCAGACCGGGCAGGCGCCAAACGGGTTGTTGAACGAGAACAGCCGGGGCTCGATCTCGGGAATGGTGAAGCCGGAAACCGGGCAGGCGAACTTGGACGAGAAGGTGACGCGGCGGGCCTCGCCATTCTCCTGCTTCTCGTCGGCATATTCGAAGACGGCGATGCCGTCGGTGAGCTCCAGCGCCTGCTCCAGCGAGTCGGCGAGGCGCGCGCCAAGATCGGGCCGGATCACGATGCGGTCCACGACCACGTCGATGTCGTGCTTGAACTTCTTGTCCAGCGCCGGAGCGTCCGGGATCTCGTAGAACTCGCCATTGACCTTGACGCGTTGGAAGCCGCGCTTCAGCCAATCCGCCATCTCCTTGCGGAACTCGCCCTTGCGGCCGCGCACCACGGGCGCGAGCAGGTAGCCGCGCGTCTTCTCCGGCAGCTCGACCAGCCGGTCGACCATCTGCTGCACGGTCTGGCTCTCGATCGGCAGGCCGGTCGCGGGCGAATAGGGCACGCCGGTGCGCGCCCAGAGCAGGCGCATATAATCGTGGATCTCGGTAACGGTGCCGACGGTCGAGCGCGGGTTCTTCGAGGTCGTCTTCTGCTCGATCGAGATCGCCGGCGAGAGCCCGTCGATCTGGTCGACATCGGGCTTCTGCATCATCTCGAGGAACTGGCGGGCATAGGCCGAGAGGCTCTCGACATAGCGGCGCTGGCCCTCGGCATAGATCGTATCGAAGGCGAGCGAGGACTTGCCCGAGCCCGAAAGCCCGGTGAACACCACGAGCTTGTCGCGCGGGATGGCGAGGTCGACGTTCTTGAGATTGTGCTCGCGCGCGCCGCGCACGCTGATGACGCGGCTGTTCGGATCGGCCGCTCGGTTGCGGTCGAACATGTCCTCAAGCGCGGCAGCTTGCTGGGCAGCCGTTTGGGCGGCGGCGATATCGGTCTTGCGGGCCATCGGGGCGTCCGTATCGGAGAAGGCCTAGAGATAGGGCATATGCCGGGCCATACCAGCCTCGCGACAGTCTGCCCGGCATGAATAGCATGCAGCCGCGCCGGCTGCTGCCGTCGTCCTGACAGAAAACGTCAGCAGCGACGAATTGTTCGGGAGCGATTTTCGCGCCGCGATCGATCGACCTGCGCTCAGCCAGTCGACTCTGGGCGCCGGCCAATTTATCTATAAATCATGACGAAGCCTGCTGAAGACACCATCGCCGTCCGCATCGCCCGAACCCTTGCCGAGCGGATCATCGCCGGAGAGATCGAGCCGGGCGCCCGCCTGCGCCAGGATCATGTAGCCGAGGAATTCCAGACCAGCCATGTGCCGGTGCGCGAAGCCTTCCGCCGCCTGGAGGCGCAGGGCCTCGCCATCAGCGAACCGCGTCGCGGCGTCCGCGTCGCCTCCTTCGATCTGTCGGAGGTGAGGGAGGTGGCCGAGATGCGCGCCGCGCTCGAGGTACTCGCGCTGCGCCATGCCGCGCCGCATCTCACGGCCGCTATCCTCGACAAGGCCGAGCAGGCCCGACGCGATTGCGATGCCGCGACCGATGTCCGCGCCTGGGAGGAGGCGAATCGCCGCTTCCACCGCACCATCGTCGCGCCCTGTGGCATGAAGCGGCTGCTCGCGACGATCGACGACCTTCATGCCGCCAGCGCCCGTTTCCTGTTCTCGGCCTGGCGTTCCGAATGGGAAACGCCAACCGATCACGACCATCGCGCCATCCTGACGGCGCTGCGCAATGGCGACATCGAAACCGCGCTCGTGACGCTCGCCCGGCATGCCCAATGGATTGGCGAGCGACGGGTCCGGACGGCGTCGGGCGCAACGCGCGGCGCCTTCGCCATCGTCGGGTGATGGCTTGGCACGGCTGGTCCACGCGGGCGAGGAGGAGGGTGGCKTGCCTTTTGAGCGGAGATATGGACTCCATCATAGATCAAAGATCAAAATTATAGATAATTTGATCCCGCCGAAGGAGTGACCATGACCGATATTGCCCTCAGCCGTCCCTTCAGCCCGCTGCGGCTGGAAAGCCGTTCGCTTGCCTGGCAGGCCGGTGCCGTGATCATCGGCAGCCTGCTGCTGGCGCTGTCCTCGCAGATCAAGGTGCCGATGTACCCGGTGCCGATGACCATGCAGACCTTCGCGGTGACGCTGATCGGCGCGCTCTATGGCTGGCGCCTCGGCGCGGTCACGGTGATCGCCTGGCTGGCGCAGGGCGCCATGGGCTTGCCCGTCTTCGCCGGCGCGGTAGGTGGCGCAGCCTATTTCGCGGGCCCGACCGGCGGCTATCTGCTGGCCTTCCCCTTCGCCGCAGCCTTGACCGGCTGGCTGGCACAGCGCGGCTGGAACGGCAGCCGTGTCGGCTTCGCCTTTGCGTCGATGCTGGCCGGCAATGCGCTCTGCCTGGTGATCGGCGTGGCCTGGCTGAGCCTGCTGATCGGCGTGTCCAAGGCGATCGCCGTCGGCGCTCTGCCCTTCCTCCTCGGAGCGATCCTGAAGTCGGCGCTGGCCGCGGCGACGCTCAAGGCCTTCGCACGCCGCGGCTGACGCTGCGAACAATCCTCGGATTGCGACCCGGCGGGCCTCTCCTGCCGGGYTTCTTCCATCTAGGTCGTTTGCCGAGCCGACCTCCCGATGCGGAGGACTGCTATGGTGCCGCAGAATAGGGGTAGCCCTCGATACGCATCGGAGGTTCAGCCAAGACGCCGATGATCTCATCCCGAAGGACGTCACCAAGCGGGCCGTTTTCGTATGCGTCTTTCGCCGCCACTGATCGAAAGACCTCGATGTTCCACAGAACATCGGGGTCTTGCTTCTCGCGGAAGATGATGAACCTGTCGGAAGCACCGGACCTCGCCATGCCGGCGGTGGCAAGTTCAAACAGCTTGTCACCCATTCCGGGCTTGGCTCTCATTTTGATGAGGTAGGCGGGTTGATCCGATAGAGCCATATCGTTCCTCTACAGTTCACAACGCAGATGCGCATATTGACCTAGGATAGGTTCAGTGTCCGCAACGGGTCGGGAGCGGACCGCACCGAGAGGCACCTCAGGAAGGCGCACATGGAAGACAAGCTGGCCTACTCGTTCTTTACCGCCGTCCTCGCATCGCCGCTTCTCATCGCTGCTTTCAGCGCGAACTTGTTAGTACGAGGCGTTGGCATTGTGGGGACCGCCGCCGTTACGCTTTGGATCGCGGCAATCCTCTTCTTATAGCAGCGCGCCCGTCCGGCGAAGAATATGCAGGCGGCCTTGGCGATAATGGCCCGCAACGGGTGGAAGCAGGCGCCTGACCCCCATCCATCTCAAGGCAATGGGTTTCACGGCAGCATTACGCCCGCCACCGCGAAACCACGACGCGGCAGATCAAATGCCAAGTAGCGGCGCGGTTGCCGCTTTAGCAGTGCCCCCCGTCATTTCATCAGGAGATCGGCTGTCCGAGCAGATAGAGATACGGCGCAAACAGCACTTTGAGATAAGGGATGTTGCGGCCGCCCATTGTGCTCGCGACATCGCCCCAGCGCGCAAGGCCGAAGGCGCAGCCGATCCAAATGATCGCTGAGAACTGCCAGAGCTCGAGCATGCGCCCGGTGCCCAGCGAGAGACCTAGCCGATTGAAGCAGGCGGCTAACAGGAGCAGAGGCGGCGCGAAATTCGCGACGATACCGATTGCCCCGAAGACGAGTATAGGGAAGACCACCATCGACGACACAAACGTCACGAACGGAATTGCAAGAATGACCGAAAACACGGTCGCTCCGATCAACTGGCGGTGCGTCAGGACCATATCGGCTCCAGCAG